>CAZYOE010000068.1:0-23198 GCA_964648725.1 uncultured Pseudobdellovibrionaceae bacterium
TCCAGCATAATATAGTAGTGTTCTAACAGGAAGTAACCTTCCTGCCAGAGTCCTAAAGGGAGGCAATGTTGGCTATTAATCCACAATGTCATTTGATTTGTGTGACGGGCGGTAAAGGTGGAGTTGGTAAAAGCGTGTTAGCCGCCAATTTAGCATTGGCCTTTCAGTTTGAATTACGTCAGCAGGTTTTATTAATTGATGCGGACTCAAAAAGTTGTGGGGACCAGAACGTCATTCTAGGGTTACGGCCAGTTAAGAATCTCACGGAGGTGGCTAATTTCGCTCAACCGATCACGCCGCAGACCCTGAATCAAATAGCTTCAGCTCACCAGAGTGGCCTCTACTATATCGCCGCGGTTAGAGGGCCCGAAGAAACTATGGTCGTTGACCCCGATCTCATGGCAAAACAAACCGAAAACTTGAGCCGTGTTTTTAAATATATCATCGTTGATATCGGTCATGATATTGGCCCTCTGCAATTGAGTTTTATCATGGAGGCAAGTGCTGTTGTTGTAGTTACTTCTCCCGATTTACTAGTGGTTGGTCACTCTCAGAGACTCATCAACGAATTATTAACTAATACGATTCCGCTCGATCTCATGCAGTTGGTGATAAATAAAATGGGGGCAGGAAGTTTAAATCCCCAATCCATTTCGCAGAGCTTGCGACTGCCGGTCCTTGGAACGATTCCGTTGGACGATGTGACCGTCAATGGAAGTGTACAAAGGTCGGCACCTTTTGTTTTTGCGGCTAACCAAACTCCGGTGTCTGCCGCCCACCATGAACTGGTTCGAAAGCTCACGGGTGGTGTGCTACAACGGTTAAAGCAAATGGCGCGCCCTAAAGGGAATACAGCTCCAGCAGCTCCTGCTGCCGGTGACAGTGAGTTCCGTGAAAAAATTGATCCGCGCACTTTATTAAAATTAAAAACTCATTCTGAACTCATTAAAGCGATGGATTTGAAAAAAGGGATCACAGATACTCAAGGTGATCCTGCCAAGGAAAAAGCACTCAACCAAAAAACTCTTCAGTCAGTAACGGTTATTGTTGATCGGGAGGCGCCGAACTTAGCTCGTGACGAACGGTCAAAGGTTATCAAAGAAGTCTTGGATGAAGCTCTTGGTCTTGGACCGTTGGAGGATCTTTTGGCGGACCAGACTGTGACGGAAATCATGGTCAATGGACATAAAAAGATCTTTATCGAAAGAAGTGGTAAGGTACAGCTTTCTCCGGTGACCTTTACCTCCAATTTGCACTTACGTAACGTTATTGAACGTATTGTGACTCCCCTTGGGCGTCGGATCGACGAAAAAACACCTTATGTGGATGCGCGTCTGAAAGATGGAAGCCGGGTGAATGCCATCATTGAGCCCTTGTCGATTGATGGACCGGCACTGACGATTCGTAAATTCAAAAAAGGTGGTATCACTCCCGAAAAATATTTGGAGTACGGAAGTATTACTAAACCGATGACCGACTTTCTGAAGATTTGTGTGGAGAATGGATTGAACATCGTGATTAGCGGTGGTACGGGGTCTGGTAAAACATCTCTCTTAAATATGATATCCAGTTTTATTCCCTCGAATGAACGAATCGTTACTGTCGAAGATGCCGCCGAATTACAAATGCAACAAGAACACGTGGTTCGCTTAGAAACCCGTCCGGCAAATATGGAAGGAACAGGTGCGGTTCATATTCGCGACCTCATCAAAAACTCTCTGAGAATGCGTCCCGATCGAATCGTGGTGGGGGAGTGTCGGGATGGCGCTGCGCTTGATATGTTGCAGGCCATGAACACAGGTCACGATGGGTCCATGACCACGACTCACGCGAATAGTCCTCGAGAGTGTATTGCTCGTTTGGAGACGCTTTGTATGATGGCTGGAATGGATCTTCCGGTACGCGCGATTAGAGAGCAAGTGGCGAGCGCCGTTAACTTGATTGTGCAGATCTCTCGTTTATCAGATGGTTCCAGAAAAATTCTTTCAATTACTGAAGTGGTGGGGATGCAAGGTGACGTTGTCACTTTGGCGGAGATTTTTCGATTTAAAGAAACTGGTTATGATAAGAATCGTAGAATACAGGGGGTCTTTCAGGCTCTGGGCCATATTCCTACTTTCATTGAAAAACTCGAAGCTAAGGGTGTGGTCATTCCTAGGGATATTTTTTCCAATGACCCCAAAGTTCTGGCTCAGAGTAATCCGGCACCTGCAGCTCAAGTAGGTCCTGGTGGTGCAAAACGACCTCTGCCCCCGCCGCCTGGACCTATTAAGAAATCTGGAACTTAAGTTAATCAGAGGTGAATATGAATCGATTTTTTTTTAGTGATTGGGTTTTGATTCCTCTGGTTGGATTTTGTGTCTTCGTCATTTTTTATCAGTGGGAATCGCGATTGACGGCTTGGCTCTCAGGAAAGAGCATCGGACAGCGTGACGAAATGTTTCGACGCTTGGACGCAATGTTTGTCGAGATTGATAAAAAGAAAATCACCATGCTCATTTATCTGTTAAGCTTTGGTTTGGGCGGAATTTGTTTACTTCTCATGTGGCCCAACGTTTTGTTAGGACTTACCATGGGGGGAATCATAGGGATTTTAGGTTGGAACATTCCCCTGTTATACGTGAAGCAACAGCAAGAAAAAAGAGCGACACTTTTTGTTGACCAAATGGTTGATGGTCTTACCATAATGGCTAACGGAATTAAGGCTGGGCTAAGCATTACCCAAGCGATGGAACGGGTCGTAGATAATTTGGGAGAACCAATTGCCCAGGAGTTTGGTCTAGTTTTATCGCAAATCAGAATCGGTCGAAGTGTTGAGGAAGCACTGGTCGAGTTAGCTTTTCGAATTCCTAGACCTGATGTGCAAATGTTTGTGACCGCGATTAATATTCTCAAGGAAACTGGTGGTAACATGGGGGAGACCTTTGAAACCATAGTGACTACAATCCGTGAACGTCAAAAGGTTGAAAAGAAAATTCAAGCTATGACCACGCAGGGAATGATGCAGGGATTGATTATTACATCCGTGCCTTTCCTGATTCTGATTGGTTTTGCGATCCTGGACCCAAGTTATGTTAAACCGCTATTTACCGACCCTAAAGGTATAGGCTTGTTATTTCTAATGATAACCCTACAAGTTATTGGTGGATTAATGATACGATCAATTGTTAGCATTAAAGTGTAACTGTTTTTGGGAGAAATGTCATGAAATGGATTTCGGGCGTTTGGTTGGTTCTGTTATTTAGTATTTCTTCACCTGCCATCATTGATATGAAAAATGCGAATTTTTCCACATCATGGACAGACTTAATTGTTCCAGGTGGTGGCTATGAAATGAAAATTCAAAGAACCTATAACAGCCGATCACTTTTTAATGGAATGTTTGGGTTTGGCTGGTGTTCTGAATTTGAGACTAAGCTTATTATTAGCCCTGACAATACTTTGAAAGTGTTCGAGTGTGGGGCGGGATTAGAAACCACCTATACCACTAAGGGTTATGGGCAAAAGGATATCGAGAAATTAGTTCAAGCGATCATTCAAAAAGTTAAAGCTGAAGGCAAACGTTCTGAAGACTACTTGAGTTCCCTGCGCAAAAACTTGATGCAAGATTCGCGACTTCGCATTCGAATGGCTCTAGACTATGACCTCTCTGCCAGTGCCAAAGAAGGCGCTGTCTATTTTGCGAATGGCAAAGAAGTTGAAAGCGTCACGCTCACTAAGGAATACTATGTGCGTCAGTTGACTGACGGAAGCTTCCAACGGTTCGACTTGAAAGGTCGACTTATCGCAATTTATGACAAAAACAGCAACTTTTTGAAATTCAGTTACGATGGATCCCAACTTAAAGAGATTGCAGATAATAACGGGCGTCGGTTGCTTTTGAAATATAACAACAGTAAGCGGTTATCGACAGTTAGCGGCCCGAGCGGCATCACCGTCGAATATAAATTCGAAAAACTAGATCACCTGACTTGGGTGAACAACGCTTGGGGAAACGTTTATACTTACCAATATGATGAGCTCCATAATATGACCAAGGCCACATGGCCGGATAAAAGTAACATTGAGTTGAAGTATGAACGAAACAAAGACTGGGTGTTAAGTTATAAAGATCGTCAAAATTGTATGGAATCCTATAACTATGAGTCGTCTAAAGAAGACCCTAAAAATCATTACTGGTCCACCGTCGAAAAGAAATGTGGAAAAGAAGTGGTCAATAACACCAAGTTTGAGTTTTTTCATAAGGTACGAAGCGACGGTGTGACTTATCTTTCAAGGACCGTGACCGTGACGAATAGCATATCCAACGAAATTGTTTACCATGAAATCTTCGGAAAGCCGATTTTGATTAAGCGTGGTCCCGAGAAGATCACTTTTGAATACTTTAATAATGGTCAGCTGCGCGCAAAGAGCACTCAGTTTTCGAGGATGGTTTATGATTATGATCCTAAAGCAAAGAAGGTTAATAACGTAAAAACCATCTTCTTTGATGATAAAGGCAAAAAAACCTCTGAGCGGATTTCCGAATTCAAGTATGATTCTAAAGGCAACCTGAACTTTGCCAAAAATTCGGATGGGCAAAAGATCAATCTCACTTACGATGGCAAAGGTCGAATTGCCACAATCGAAGACCAAGCCAAAAAATTAGTTAAAATCAGCTATGAAGAAAAATTCGGAAAACCTGCCATTGTCACCAGACCCCAAATGGGAACAATCAAAATTAGCTATAAATCCAATGGCGAAATTGAAAAAGCCGAGAGCCCGGATGGTCCGCAAGTGGCCGTGCAGGTGGCAAGCACCTTTAATAACTTATTAGATGTGATTGCGCCCGCCACGGCGGAAGTTTTTAACTAATTGGCAATGAGGTTGCGTATGAAATGGTTGTTATTTTCACTTTTGGTGTGTTCGTTGACAAACTTGCAACTGATTATGGCGGAAGAAACTGCTGATTCCACAGAAAAGAAGGGTGCTCCCAAAGGGCCTGTGACGAGTGGTGATGACTTAAATGCTGGTAGCCATATAGGTGGCGGTATTGACCTGCGAAGTGCCTCCGATATACCTGAGGCCGTGCATATGATTCCATTTAACAATGGCAAGCTTGGGCCAGACTTAAAGGTTTGCCTTTGGGGAAGTTGTGATAAGAACTCATTAGATAAAACCCTTTTGAATGATAAAGAGTGTGAAATCGTCACTAATATGTACACTACCAGTTGTATGGCCAAGAGAATTATTGACAAAAATAGTGATGGCGCCAATGGGGATCATGAAAATAACCAATAATCATTGCAAAAACAGGGCGTTTCCGCTACCGCCCTTGTTATGAACACAATTCCTGAAGTCATATTTGAAAATGCAAACCTGATTGTTATTGATAAGCCGGGTGGGTACTTGAGTGTACCCAGCCGCATGGGCAAGGTTGATCGTCGACCTGTTGCTGGCATCGCCCTTCAAGAATATGCGGGGCAGCAAATTTTTCCCGTGCATAGACTCGATCAAGAGACTTCTGGTCTCTTGATGTTTGCCAAAACATCTAAGGCCCAAAGTCTACTTAGCCGGGCTTTTGAAATCCGCGAAGTGCAAAAAACTTACCAAGCGATCACGGAAATAAAGCCCGACTTTGAATTCTTCATTGGTAGAACCTTTAAAAATAAACTCTTTCGCGGTAAAAAGAGATCTTTTGAAGCCGAACACGGCCAGCTTGCAGAAACTTTGATTCAGAATATTGAATCAATTGAGGTAAAATTCCTTTTGTGGACCCTGCTACCCAAAACAGGACGATCTCATCAACTGAGAGTTCAACTCGCAATGAGGGGATTTCCGATCGTTGGCGATGAACTTTATGACTCTAAGGTAAGCTTGCCACACTTGTTTCAATTGCCAAAGTTGAGCCTATCAGAGTCGGCTATTGGTCTCCGCGCGATCCTTCTCGATCTCAGTAATGCCAAGGGAATTGAGACTCTAGACTGTCCAAAGACTTTTTCGGTGAGTTCTTGGAAATAGAATCAAGCTGCCTTTTTCAGAGGTTGCTTTTTAGGAATGGTAATAACAAAACAGGTGTTTTTACATTCAGCATCGATGCTAAATGTCCCACTATGGGCTTCAATGATCCCTTTGGAGATCGAAAGACCTAGTCCAGTTCCTTTGCCCACGGGTTTAGTTGTAAAAAATGGGTTAAAAATCTTTTCAGCAAACGGGCTGGGAATTCCATTACCAGAATCGGTAATTTTAAACTCAATGGAATCGTTTATCGAACTCACCTTCAGCTTAATCCACCGGGTTTCTAAGTTGATCACGGCATCGTTGGAATTTTGAATTAGATTAACCAATACTTGTGAAATCTGACCGGGTCTACACTCTAAGTTAATCGATGAATCAATCAAATCTAGGTGAAGATCGATTTTTGAATGATTTAGAACTGGTCGACAAATCTCCAAGGAGTCTTCTACAAGTGTGGAAACCGAAAATCCCATAAATTCATCTTGGCTGTCATCGCGGGAGAACAGACGCAATCCATGAACAATTTTCGCGATACGGCTTGAATGATCGACGATTTTTTTGAGAGCTAAGGCGGCCTCACTGTGATTTTTTTCTGGTTGGTCTAGGAAATAGAGGGCTTTTTTGGCCTGACCAGAGAGGACCATCAACGGATTGTTAATCTCATGAGCGATACCGCTTGAAAGCTCTCCGAGTGTAGACATCCTGGCGTGGGAAGCCATCTCTTCACGAACCTGAATTTCTCGGGCTAAGAGTAAATTTCGTTTAATTACACTTGTGAACAAATGAGCGACGATCTGTAAGGCTCTGGTATAGTCTGGATCTTCCATGAGAAGGTTCTCGGTGAAGGCCTCTAGGATACAATAGACTTCCCCGTAAATGGTAATCGGGACAGCTACACCTGTGTAGACTGAAAAGTTTTTGAGTTTGGCATTGCGAAGAAACTCAGGGTCGTTAGGAACATCTGATACCCAAGTTACTTTTTGGGTTTCCCAAGCTTTGCCAATGACACCGAGACCTTTTTTGAATTTGAAGTTCTTGGAGACGTTTATAAACTCTCTATGTTTGTCAATATCTTGACACCAATGGGTCTGAAAGACCGCCACTTCATTGTTATCAGATTCATGAGTTGTTCGATAAACCTGAACGATGTCCCAATTTAGGCTCTTACCAATCGCTTGGAGTAAGGATTCAATGAGTTCAGCCTCAACGGATGAGTGATTTAAAATGGCTTGAACCTCGTCTATCATATTCCACAATTTGTTCTCGACTTCGAGCTTCCGCATGGACGATTTAAGTGAAATGTCAGCAATCTTCTTGATTGTATTATCGCGCACAAACGCACCGAAAAAACTTTGCCCCTGGATCTGGTAATTGAAAATAGAAAGTTCCAAGGGAAATTCTCCCCCGCCCTTACGAAGAGCATTTACCTCGATGGTAGTTCCTATAATACTGCTTCTCTCTTTCTGGGCGATTCTATCAAGTCCAAGCCGGTGTTTCTTTCGAAATCGAGTAGGAATCAATACTTCATCGAGTTCCTTGCCGAGCACCGCATCGCGAGAAAATCCGAAAATTTTTTCACAGCTTGGATTGTATTCTAGAATGCAACTTTGGGAATTAATCACGATGATACCATCGACAGAGGATTCGACCAGTGCTTGCATGCGGTTGGAACTTGCCTCGGCTTCCATTTGTTTCAAACTTATTTGATGGATGAGTGCTTTCTGTTGAGTGATATCTTGGCTAACATGCAAAAATTGGTGAGGGGTTCCGTCATTGTCTAACACCGGAAAAACCGTACAATGCACCCAATGTTGGGAATGAATTTTGGATCGCTGACAAATCTCGCCTTGCCATGAATGGCCCATCAAGAGTGACTGGTTAATTTGGGCGTAAAAATCTTTTGGATGTAAGTCGTCAATCAGGAATGAGGCAGGCTGACCAATGAGTTCGTCAGACGCATAACTAAGACGATCGCAAAATGCTTTGTTTACATAGGTGATTGTGCCGGCTCGATTAGTGATACAAAGCAATTGAGTTTGTTCCAGACCGGCCTTCATCCGATCAAGAAGTTCCTTGTGGCGAATCCTAGGTGTAATGTTAGTTAATGAGAAATATATTCGATCCTCAAACCAACTCGCATTAACCTCTAACCATAATTCAGTACCTTCAGAATTATTAATTGAAAGTTCACGCTGAATGGTTTCATGAGTCGTAATGATCTGTTCGGCCAGTGCCCTAAAATTTTCTTTTTGGGCTTGGTAGGAAAACTCGAGCAGTGACAGATTTTCTTTAAAATTAATTTTCAGAAGATCGATTAGTTTTTGGCTCGGGTAACGGATAATCCAATCCTGATTACACTCCAAAAAGATCATCGAGCTTTGGTCAATGATTTGGTGATGAATTAGCTGAAGCTTATCAATGTTCCTAAATAAAGCATTTGTAGCATTCTTGCCGTCTGTAACTTGCTTCTGGAGGCGATATAAAAATATCCCTCCACACCCAAAAAGCAATATTGCAAAAATGATAAAAGAAAGAGCCATTAGAAATAGGGTATCATTTCAAAAAGAGGATACCAACTAGCGGACTGTCTAGACTTCTCTCTGCACGTTTTTTTTAGGCAAAAGGGTGAAAAGGAGTATAGTCACCACGAAACTAATAGCGAGAATCAAGGTGGAAATAGCCTTAAGTTCAGGACTCATTCCAAATCGCATTAGCGAATAGAGTTTCACGGGTAAAGTGTCATTTCCAGGACCGTTAGTGAAATAGGAAATTAAAAAATCATCAAATGAAATGACAAAACTCAAAAGGAAGATGGCAATCAGGCTTGGTTTTAAAAGCGGGAGAGTAATTTTTTGAAAGATCACGTTTTTGCTGGCCCCTAAATCTTTACCGGCTTCAAATAGGCTAGCTTCAATATTTTCAAGTCCTAAGGTAAGGAGTACGACCGCATAGGGAAGCGTAAAGCTCACATGGGCAATCCACAGACTGATCGGGCCAAGCGTAATATGAACAAAGACGAACCAAATTAATAATGAAAGACCAATGATAATCTCTGGCAGCATTAATGGTAGTGCGAAAATTTGGCGACATAGCTGTACATAACGCTGTGATCGTCCTTGGAGTCCAAAGGCCAGAACAAAAGCGAGAAGCAAAGTAGTCAAAGCCGTTACGAAAGCTAGTTCCAAACTCATTAGTAGTGCTGATTGAAGCTCTTGATGATGAAGTGCTGACTGAAATCCCTCCAGCGAAAAGCTGGTCTTCGAGAGGTTCTCAGTATTTGGAATAAAAAAAGCAGCAGAAACAAGACTGAGGATCGGCAAGTAAATGAAAGCGATCGCCATGCCACTAAAAAATCGAAAAACTCGATCTAGATAGCCTAAAGTCATAGTTGTGCTCCTGACTCACTCTTTCGTAGCAAAGGCAGAAAAAGTAAGATCATCATGCCAAAAGTCAATGCCGCGCCAAATGGCCAATCGCGAGTTTTCAAAAATTGTTCTGAAACGACCTTTCCCACCGTTTGAACTTGGGCTCCGCCCAGTAAATCAGGAATCAAAAACTCACCGAGGGCAGGCACGAAAACCATGAAACAAGAGGAATAGAGGCTGTTTTTAACAATGGGAAGAAAAACAGAAAAGAAAGAGCGGATTGGGCCAGCGCCGAGGTCTTTTGCTGCTTCTAGAATCGAAAAATCAAATTTCTCGAACCCTATATAAAGCGGAAGGGTCATTAGTGGTAAATAATTTGTGATTAGTCCGATGGCTACAGCCCAAAACCCTTGGCTTAAGGAAATATCTTCAGGAACAATTTGGAGCCAGTGCAAGAGATTGAGAATCCACCCTTCTTGCCCGAGCAGGCCCTTGATGGCGTATGTTCGAACAAGAAAATTACTGAGAAAGGGCAGGACAATAAGAAATAAGAGGATTGGTCGAATCTCTTTTTTGGCCTGAACAATCCAAAATGCCAATGGGACTCCCAAAATCAAACAAAGGACTGTCGTTTGGGTTGCCAGTAAAAAACTATTCAAAAAGACTTTTAGGTAAAGAGAATCAAAAAGTCGAACATAGTTTGAAAAAGTGATTGTCCATTCCACACCTCCATAAACGCCCTTGGTGAGAAAACTATAAATCAAAAGCATGCTGAGAGGGGCTACAAAAAAAACAAGAAACCACGAACTCGGAATAGCTAGCGGAATTTTATTTTTCATGAGCGTTCGCCCTCGCTGAAAAGCCAGGTTTTGGCGCCGACTTCAACTTGCACCCAATCAGTCTCATTGCAAGTTATTGGATCTTGTGAAGGCTGGGTGATTGAAAGCGTTTTATTGCCTTTTTGGTCTTTGAAGTCACAGAGGAACTCGGTTATTGGGCCTTTGAAGAGAATTTTTTTGATTTGAACTTTCAACAAATCATTTGAGTTTGTTCGCCCACTAACGATTTTTAGCTGCTCAGGGCGAATCACTAAGCGACTTGGTTGACTGCCCTCCGCCATTTCCGGCTTGATCTTGATAAGTGTGTCGGAGTTAAGTTCAACATCATAGACACCATCGGTACTTTTTGTTTTTATTGAAATAGCCAGTGAATTAGAGGCGCCAAAAAATTCGGCCACGAATTGGTTTTTGGGTTTATTATATAGTTCCCAACCTTGGCCCATCTGCTGAATCTTGCCATAATTCATAATGCAGATTCGGTCTGACATTCCCATGGCCTCTTCTTGATCGTGAGTCACGAAAATAAAGGTAAGTCCCAATTGCCTCTGAAGAGAAACTAATTCCGATTGCATTTCCCATCGGAGTTTTTGGTCAAGGGCCGATAACGGCTCGTCAAGCAGCAAGATTTGAGGGCGATTTACCAGTGCTCGAGCCAAAGCTACACGTTGTTTCTGTCCTCCGGAAAGTCGTTGCGGATAAGCTTCCGCAAAAGCTTCCATTCGAACCAGTTGTAATGCTTCATCGACCCTACGTTTGATGTCTTGGTACGACACTTTTTGAACCTGAGGCCCGAATGCCACATTTTCATAAACATTGAGGTGAGGAAAAAGAGCGTAGTTTTGAAAAACGGTGTGAATGCTACGTTCATGGGGAGGTTTATTATCAATGCGAAATGCAGGTTTTTGCGAGCTACTGAGCCAGATTTCCCCAGATTCAGGAGTCTCGAGGCCACCAATGAGTCTCAAAAGTGTTGTTTTGCCACACCCACTTGGCCCAAGAAGAACAAATAGTTCACCGGCATCAATTTTTAGATTCACATTGTCAACAGCAGGTAGGCTACCAAACTTCTTGATCAATTGGCGAATTTCAAGCATTTCAAAACCTCAAAACCCAAAAAATTTAAAAGAAAGGTAAGGAACCCGAATGTTTTCAAAACAAGCCTCCACTTTTTTAAGGTCGCTGCTCAGTTCCCTACTGCTGCTATTTTCTTTCGTAATCTTCATCCTATCATGTACTTCTAAAAAAGATCCATCAGTGGGGGGCTCGGCTGAAAAAAAGACACTCAATCTCTTTATTTGGTCAAATTACGTCAGTGAGGAGTCCATAAAGGAGTTCGAAAAAGAAAGCAACCTTAAGGTGAATATAACTCACTTTGCTTCGAATGAAGAACTTCTCGCAAAACTTCAGGCGGGAGCAACTGGGTACGATGTTGTAGTTCCTTCGGATTATATGGTGACAGCCATGATTAATCTTAGTCTGTTAGAGCCCCTCAAGTCCAATTTGATACCCAATAAAGCCAATTTGAACGGGCAATTTTTGGGGAAAGAATTTGACCCCAAAAATGAATATTCGCTCCCCTACGGCTGGGCGACAACGGGGATTGCTTATAACAAAAAATATTTTCCAGAGGGACTCAAAGGCTGGAAGGATCTTATGGAGATTCCAAAGTTAAAGGGTCATATCGGATTGCTAGATGATACTCGTGAGGTTTTTGCTATCGCCCTAAAGGTTATGGGTCAATCTTTAAGCACTAAGGATGAAAAACTCCTAAAAGAGGCTCAGGCCTATCTTGTCAAAAACAAAGCTCAAGTAAAAGCTTATCTCTCTGACCCGATGGAATCGGTTTTGAGCGGTGAAGTTTGGGCGACACAAATGTATTCTTCGGATGCACTTCAAGCAAAAGCGAAAACTAAGGGGCAGATAGAGTTTGTTATTCCTGAAGAAGGGTGTACCTTTTCTATCGATAATCTAGTGATCCCCAGAACAGCTCAAAATAAAGAGGGGGCACATAAGTTAATTAACTTTTTAATTTCTGCTGAAAATAGCCGACGCTTTGTTCAAAAGATTTTTGCGGGCCCAGTGCTTACTGGGACGAAAGCGTCTTTGCCGAAAGATCTCCAGAGTGACCCGAGTCTTTTTCCATCAGAGTCCGTGATGCAAAAGATGGAAATGCTAAAGGATTTAGGCCCAGCAACGGCTATTTATGATCGGCTGTGGACAGAGCTTAAAACCCAATAGTATCAGGCAATCTGTTTTTTGAAAAAAGAGCAAAGGGAGATCTGAACTCTTCCTTGGTTGATGCAGGAGTTCGATTGTCTTCTTTATTGGGGAGGCATTTATCCATGGCATTGGCATACTGGCTTTCTAGTTTTCCTTCATTTCGATGTCGAAGTAGATCAGCTGCTTTTCTGAGGAGTCTGTACGTTGGGTGTGGATAGATCGTGCAAGCCTGAATATAGGCTTCCAATGCCGATTCGTAATGTTTTAATTCAAAGCTGGTTTGTGCCAAGCCAACGTGGGCTCGATAAGATTTGGAATCAGCTTTTGCCGCCAGACTAAAATAAGTCTCCGCGCCAGGTAAGTTCTTTTGTTGGATCAAAAAATCGGCGTAATTAGAGTTTGCAAATTCAGACTGGGGAAATTTAGTAGTTACTTTCTTAAGGAGTGAATCCGCTTTCCTGATATTTCCCTCGTTGTTCTCAATCAAAGACAGATAGATGTAATTGTCTGGATTTTTAGAATCAGAATTGATGGCATCAACACAAATCCGACGGGCATTTACAAAGTAACCATCCACAGTATTTCTCCGGCAAAGATTCGCTAAAATTTCGGGAGTTTTGCCGAAATGTTTGGCCATATCACCGAGTAAAATTCTCAATTCGTAGAAATTCTTATACCTTTCATACGCTTTCAGAAGTCCATCATAGGCAGGGCGGAGTGACGAATTAATTTCAATCGCTTTGCGATAGGCGGCAAGGCAATTCATCGAAATCCTGGGGTCATTTTTCTGAAGTGAGTTCCGGTAATAATAATCACCCAACATAACAAAGCCATCCGCATATTTGGGATAGTTGACGGTCAGTTGTTCGAGAAACTTTCCTTCATTGCTATAATCATTTATTTTCGAGTAGGCCTGAGAAAGTAAGGTTAGGCTATCCTGAGGTAACTTTTCAGCGCGAGCTTTTAGCACCTCAATGGCCAAATTATATTGGCCAGAGTCGTAGTAGTTTTGGGCTAAGCTCTGTCTCACTTTGAGATCGTTCGGTGTGAGTTCAAGCTGTTTTTTAAGATCTTCGATCTCTGCGAATGTGAACGCTGGCGCAATCAACAACCAAAAAGTCATCATTATTGTAAAAATCTTGTTCATCAAAGGCGATTGAGTCTTAAACTTGAGTCGAGATAAATAGTTTATATTTAAAGAAGTCCCCACCATTCTACCCTCTTATGATAAACTAAAATTGATGCTATTAGGATCTATTAGATCATATTTTAAGTCATCTTGGGAAACTTTAAGTTTTCGTCAATGTTCATGGCAGGATCCTCTTAAAAACCAGCGTGGTCAGTCCATTGTCGAATATATTTTGTTAGTAGTCGTGATCCTTACAATTGCCTATGGGCTGGGAAAACATTTTTTTCAGCCACTTCAAAAATTTGGCGCCAGTGTCTTTACCAGCACCATAGCTTGTGCCCTAGAATATGGACAACTGCCGGCGGAAATCACGGCAGAAGAAGGCTGTAGTGCTAGCCTTCAGGCCACCGCCATGACTGGAGGTAAAGGGGGCGCCGGTGGGGCCAGCAGTAATGGCAAAGGCGGGTCCAGCAGTTCCAATAGCGGCGGGAAAAACTCCAGTGATAGCGCAACAAAGGCTTCTAAGTCCAAAAATGGTGATGAAGGAGGAGGAGGATCAACCTCTTCATCAGGGAGTTCTGACGTTGGAGAAAATGGAAGCAGCCGAGGCAGTGGTGGGAGCCCGACAACCATCATATCCCGCAAGGGAACTCTTCAGCTCGGTAAATCACCAGGAGCAGAAGCTAACAAATCAGCAAGCAATGAAATCGTTTATGATTCCTCTGGCTCCGATGGAGATGTCAATTATGCTCCTGGAGGGTCTCGTGGCCGCCGTAGAAAACCTATATATAAACCCGTTAAGGGTGAGTTTGTTGATGAACTTTGGCTTCGTAAAAAGAAGGAAAAAATAGTCGATAAAGGTGGAGGTCGTTCCGTCGCTAGTACAGGAGGAGAAGAAGGTAAGCCTAAAAAACTCATCATTAATACCAAGCGAGATCTTAAAAAAGCTGAAACCCAAGAGGCCAACTGGGATATGTCTAAAATGTTAAGAATGGCCCTCATCATCTTAATGATCATTGCGATATTGATTTTTGTATTGTTTCAGGTGTCACAGATACGCAAAGGCGCCGGCAGTTCCTGATCAGCTTGATCTTTTGCACTCAGGCTTCGTTGGTCTGCACTTTGTGAATTTAAATTTTCTTCAGAGTACTGCGCAAAAAATATTTTTACACTAAAAAGAAATAGCGACTCAATTTTCAATGTGTTATCTCCTGCCCATCAGCTTCAAGGGGTGGTTATGGGGACAGTCTTCGAGTTAAATCGTCGTGGAGTTTTTAATATTGAGTCAGCAAGGCAAATGTTGCCCTTGGTATATAAAATTACCTCTGAGTCGGACGATGAGTTTCAAATTTTAATGGAGCAAATCTCTATTGCTCGAAGTCAGTCTGACATCGAAAAAACCAGCGAGTTAGAAACTGGGGTGCAAAGTCTTATTAGTCGCTGGGAGAGTAAGATCATGAAGTTGGGCCTTGAACCTAAAGGAATCTGGCTCATTGATTTTGATGCCGGTGACGGCTTCTTTTGTTGGAAATATCCTGAAATAGATATCAAGTTTTGGCATGGTTACGATGATGGGTTTTCTGGTCGGAAACCTATTCAGGATGAGCCTAAGGTGCCTGAAAACTTAATTTAATCAGTGTAGTTAATTTTAGGCTTTTTTTATGGATTTGCCGGAAGTGTTCTCGAAATCTTGTATCGAGTTATTGAGAGTATTTTCAGCATGGTATTTTTTTATTTCCTGAGTCGATTCTTTTTTTGTGTGCATTTTATCAACGCCTTTGGCTTTCAGGCGTTCCTTTTGGGAGTTCATAAACAACCCGCCTTTAGGAGTATACAAAATATATTTGTTATTTGCAGGTAAGTGAACATAGACATCAAAAGTGACCGGTACATCGGTTGCGAGATCGTCTATATCAATGCTAATCATGTCAATGGCTTCAGATTTTCCAAAGTTTGGAGCTATCTTTTCAGTTGGGAAAAATGCCATTGCAACTTCATTGCCATCATGAATCGATTTTTTGAGAAATTCCGCTTTTTCGAGAGCCCAGTCTTCAAAATCAACGGGGCGAATCTTGATCTCCATGGGTTTATCTTCGCTGACCATCAATCCTTCATTACGGAGGAACTCAAACAGTTTGGTTTGAATGTTCATAAGAAGTTCATCATCAAACCGCCTGTTCTGACCCATGACCGCGACGAGAAATCCCCGAAAGTTTTCTGATTCAACACTGAGGCAAATGCAATCTTGCGCTCGCCCGATTTTTTGCACCGGCATCGGCGAGGTTGTTTGCTTAACCGAGCTATCGAGGGCGTATTTAATACCTTGTTGAAAGGAGGTAGGCGACTTCGGTAGGTGTGATCGTTTGTCGCCATTAGTGTCTGCCAAATAGGGATAACTCTTATCGGTTCCACCTGTGGAAGTCAGTTCTTTCGCAAACTCTCCTGCGGAATGCTTGCGAATTCTTTCCTCATATTCAGCAAATGATTCGACTTGTTCGGTGATTTCAAGTTCAGGAGTGTCAAGCTGAGGTATGTTTTCTTCATTGTCGTTGCTGAAAAATAGATTTAATTTTTCCTGAACTTTCTTTCGAGCGTTAGGAGTGCCTAACGATTCCAGAAAACCTTTAAGTGGATTATTCTTAGTATTGTCCTTAAGTTGGAATAGGTCTTTTTCAATTCGAAAGATCATTCGTTCAATCGCTGGGCCACTCACCGGCGGAAGTATTTGATAAGGGATACCCAGTTCCTGGAGGATTGCCATATTCATTGTATTGGCAATGTCTGTATATGCAATGATTCTGAGATTTTGGAACTGCGATAGTAGGCGCGGAAAGGTCTTAACTTTTTTTTGTGAATGATTGGCGCATATTAAAAAATAATCGATTTTTTTTCCAAAAAGAATTTGCACTGAATCGGTAAGGCTGACGGTTGAATGGATTTGCCATCCGCGAGTACGCAGAAATTGCTCCGCTGACTGCAAGGCAAGCGGGTTTGATTTTAGAATCAGAATGGCCTTTGGCGACTCATTATCAGCACTATCAGTCATTAACTTTATGCTCCACAATCCATAGTTAGATTCCGCTGAAGAAATCCAACTTCTGCGTTTCCTTCGCTTCATTTCTCACTCAACGTAGGGGAACTACACCTCGTTCGATCTGAAGCTTGGCGCCTTGAATTTGGCTCTCTTTTTTAGCAGGATCTTGTTATATTATGACTGTGCATTGAAGCTATTTACAAGTGGACCAAAGAATTGAATTAATTAGGTTTGAAAAATGGCCAGACTAAGCCGGCCATAAGATTTAATCAAGTAATGAAAATAGATCTAACTGTTTAGGTTGTTTAACGATTTGGGGAAAGCGAAGTTCTGTTTTCCCACTTAGAGACAATAAATTGACTAGAGGCACTTGTGTTCCATTTCCAGATATTCGACGAACCAAATTAATAAAAAGGTGCCCGCAATAAGTAGCGTCTTCTTCGGCCCGGTGAAAATCTGTGGTGGGTATATTGAGGTGCTGGACTAAAGTCCCGAGCTTGTAGTTAGGTAACCCTGGAATAATTTTTCGAGAGATGGACAAGGTATCTAGAACCAACCCTTGCGGAGCCCGTGTCTCAAATTTTTTAATCGATGCCGTTAAGAACTGGGCATCGAAGGTGGCGTTATGGGCAACCATGATATCGTCACCACAGAAGTCGGCCAAAGGATCCAAAAGAGTCTCAATGAGCGGCTTTCCTTTTACCATTTCATCGGTAATTCCGTTGACCTGACTGGCTCCTGGAGGAATTGGTCGTTTCGGATCTATCAAAGTTGAAAACACGGCATCCACAGCGCCGTCTACAAAGCGCACAGCTCCGATTTCAATAATAGCGTCAACTCCTGGAACCGTACCGGTAGTTTCAACGTCAAAGGCTATAAAGCGCATCTCAATCCTCTCGAAATTTGTCGATAACTTGGTGATACAAAACGGTTGGCTGTCTGAAAAGAATTTTCTATCTATATCAGCTAATTCTTCTAATTCTGAGGAGAGGCTTTGCTATCTGTATGAACAAAAATTACAATTGATAAGGTATGGTAAAGAAACAGAAATTCATTATTAATGAGCAATTGGTTGAAGCGAAGGTGTGCCCAGAGGATACGCTGCTTGATGTCGCAACTCGTTCAAAGCTTCCGTTGAATCACAGCTGTGGGGGCATGGGTACCTGCGGCACTTGTCGAGTCATTGTTCGAGAGGGCCTTGAAAAGCTAGGTCCTCCTGAGTCTGTTGAGCAGGAAATCATCCGAGATAGAGGGTTCTCTAAAATCGAACGACTGGCCTGTCAAAATCATCCAATAGATGGGCTTGTGGTGGAGATTCCGTCTGACTTTGAATAGCACCACTTTGGGTTTGGGGTGAGGTCAGTTTTCTATGCTCTCTGAGTTTACGCAAAGTTTGTTGTAAAACCACTTCTAGAATTCGCAGTTCTTTAGAGGTTGGAACATTATGAAGCAATAGTCTTCGGATAACGGTAAAAGCGTTGATGCGTCTTTTGGAAAGGTCAAAACCAAGGGTTTCAATCCAATCCTTAATGACCTGGTCGGGCAATGTGTTGCCAGTTTTAGCTTGTGCTTCTGAGCGGGCTTCGCGAGGGCGAAATTGACCATCGAGCGTCGTGCGTGTTCCTCCCCAATTATCGCGGACAATAAATAAGGCCAGCAAAACCGCTTGAGCGAGATTTAAACTCCAGTTTGTGCCGTAGGTGGGAAGTGAACAGGCATAATGAGCATGGTCTATCTCTTCACCCGAAAGACCACAATCTTCGGGACCAAAAAATAAATATATTTTATTTAATGATGAGCGTCTTACTTCCGGGAGCTGAGCAATAAATTTTAATCCCGATTTTAAATCATAAAGGGTGCGGGCCCTTCCATCTCGGGCCGTCAAAGCGATGCGAATGCCATTTGAATTTTGCGCAAAAAACTCATCCCAAGTTGCATAAACCTTTCGATTCAACAGGCCGTCTTGCCCATTGGCCGCCATTTGCTGAGCATCATAATTGATTTCACATTGCGGTTGAAGCAGATGAAGTTGATGAGCCCCCATATTACTCATGGCCCTGGAAACAGAACCTACGTTCAGAGCATAGATGGATTTGACCAGCACCACATGGATTTCATACGCTAACACGGTATCAATCATTTTTCGATCTTTGCTCCTGATAAATTTGTTCCCTGAAGTAAGTAATTTTTAACATAGTCACGAACTCCGGCTTCAAGGCTCCATAGAGGCTTGGACATTCCGAGCTTCTCCCAAGTCGTCATATCCGCTTCAGTGAAATACTGGTATTGGCCTTTTATGTTATCGGGCATTTCTAGCCACTTGATTTTCAATGGCTTTGCTAAAGACGAGAACACGCTGTCTGCTAAATCAAGCCAACAGCGGGCTTTACCAAAACCCATATTGTAGATGCCTGATTTAGGTTTGCTTTGCGTGAGTTCCCACACCCAGCGAGTAACATCTTTCACATAAACAAAATCTCTTAACTGTCTACCATCCGCATAATCAGGGTGATAGCTTTTGAACAAGCCAAGTTCTCCGGTTTCAAGGACTTGGTGAAAAGCTTTGTAAACCAAGCTTGACATCGGGCCTTTATGGCTTTCATTGGGGCCGAAGACGTTAAAAAATTTGAGGCCATACCAAGGCGTTGGATTGTTTCCGTTCTTTAAAACCCAGCGGTCAAAGGCTACTTTAGAGTATCCATAAGGATTGAGTGGTTTTAGCTTTTCGGGATCCGTTTGGTCAGAGAATCCTAACTCTCCGGCACCGTATGTGGCCGCGCTGCTCGCATAAATAAATAATATTTGATGTTCACGACACCACTCAAATAAGCGTTGAGTGTAATAAGTATTGTTCTGGTAAAGAAAATCGGTATCCATTTCCGTGGTTGAAGAACACGCCCCCATATGAATAACGGCCTTGAGGGCTTTGGGGTTTTGTAATTTACCTAAGTAATCCCAAAGGTCGGGAGTTTGTATAAAGGCAGAGTAATGCGCTTCTTTTAAGGGATTGGGGCGCTCAGCGAGCGGTATGGTATCGACGCAAACGATATCACTGAGCCCTTTTTGGTTTAGCTCCCACACTATTGCGCTGCCAATAAAGCCGTTCGCGCCCGTCACGATATACATAGTTACCCCTTACCTAAGTCCGACGATGTTTCTAAACTGATACCTGACCCTCTGAAGAAAATCCAGGCGAAAAAAGTGAACCCGACAGGATTGCCTGCCGGGTTCGGAGGGAGGGAATCACCAACTACCTTCACCCAATTAAGGCTGAAAATAGATGGAATCTTGATTTAAATCTAAAACGGGAACTGAATGTCGCGTGAAAGTTAAGGTAAAAGATATAGGCTCCTGGGAGAACTTATCGTTGAGGGTCAAATCGATTCGGAGCATGCCATGACCGTTATTGTTAATGAGCTGGGCCGAATCAATCAATGGACTTAAAGAGCTGGTGCTCATCGGAGCCCATGATGCATTGGAGGGATCCATCTTGTCAGGGTTACGATTCAAATTCACCTTGATAGGTCCATTGCCAAAAGCGGAGACCAGGGGGCCACTAAAGAAGAGATATTCACCCTGGTTAGTCATCATACGAACTTGAAACGCAGCCTTACCATTCACGACAGCGTAACTTTGAATTTCAAAAGTATCGAAGTGTCGCCCTTTGGGGTATTTCAATGCTGAATTTACAAAAACCTCTTTTAACTCACGAATGCGAGTGTCACTTGATACCACTTTGGGCAAACGAATTCTAAGAGTGCTCGTAGTATTTCTTAAAACAATTTCAGCAACGGCTTCACCTTCAGCTTGTTTATGAGCAAATCTCATCAGATAAGTTGAACACTCCTCTATAAAATTCAAATCCACACAGCGAATCTCTGCCTGAAACGGAGCCTGTGGTGATTGTTTAAGTGATCCACTTTCTCTAGGTGAGAGGAGTGCATAGCGCCCTCCCTGCTTAGCGGGACCCGTTAGTTTAAGGATTAACGGTTGCTTGTTAGTAAGCATCAGAGTCACTCGCGCGGAGAATTGAGAACCACTGGTATCAATCAGCTTTACATCTGAAATACGGTGAGCGAGTTCCAGTGAATTGCGCTTGATCGGAGTTTCCGGGGTCTGATTTTGGCGTAAGCGGAGATAGGGAACAAGAAAATCAATGCCGGCATCAGTGTAAGGACGGCCCATTTCATCTGTATGACCAGTAAAACGCTTTCTACTTGGGGCGCTGGTTTCTGCCTCAAATTCCTCTTGATTGACTTCGTTGTAAGTAGGGTTTTTAAATTCTTCAAAATCAAGTTGTGTTTGCGGATCTTGAGTTGTGGGAAAATTTCCTCCAGCCGGTGTTCCCGAAAATGGCTGTTGGCTTCCTTGAGGAGTAGGAGTTCCTGAAGGAATCGCAGTTGGCATAGCCGTAGGTGAGGGAGTTGGCGTTTCAATAGTAACTTTATCTTGAGGTTTATCACCATTGGCTTGAGCGCGTTTTCGCAGAGTGCAAGCATTACTCACCACTAAAGTCGTTAGTATAACAAAAATTTTTATGCCGTTATTCCCGAAACGCACCAGAACCTCCCAATTCAACCTTTGCAGGACGTTTAATATAGGGAGCAAAAATGAGGCCATTTTAATCAATGAAATCCAATCGCTGGATTAGTTACCACTTATGTAAAGGATTAGAAAAGCTTACTCTAAGAAAAATCTAAAACGCGTTTAGTTTTGATTTAACCGTTAACCCACGGGAATCCCTTAAAAGGCTTGAGTTTGGGGCGTTCGAACAGAATTTGATATTTATTTGCCAAACGAACAAATTTTGGCGCCTTCACTGAAGAACCTTCATCTGAAACAAGTAAGCGACTCAAAACGCAAGGCATGGTTTCTTGATGCCTGCTGCAATCAAATTTCCCCAGTCAAGAAGCGATAGATAATGGAACTTTCGCCCATCGTATCTTTCAAAAATGTGATTGTTGGTGACTCGAGATCAAGGTTAGGTTCAGAAAGATCACTCACCCATTGTTCAATTGTAAGATCCGTGGCGGTTCGCCAAAGCATAAACTCCATGCGGGCAAGGGCAATGCGTAGAAGATCTTCGACTCGAATATTGGAGGGGTTCCCCGTGTTGATCGAAATTTGTTTGTTATAGGATCTTAAGGCTAGCTCTTGGCTTTCTATAGGCTGGCCAACGAGATTCAAAATATTATCCAGGTGATCAACTAAATAGATAAAGCTTTCATAAATACTGCGGTCAGGTAGAATCATTGAATCTAAGTTAACATAGGTGGGAATGCCCATGAATAATTCAATAGATTGGTACTGGGCCATTTTGTATCTAGATCGATATATATCCCGTTCATATCTGTCCGCAATTCCCCCCGCATAGGACAAAATAAAGTCCGTGAAGTGGTGTTGCATTTTTTCAGCGTGTTTCATTAAGTCTTCTTTACTGATGGAATTGAAGAAAGTAAGGAAATTCTCGATAGTGAGTTTCCCTTTGACACTATTCCTCACGCCTGGAAACAACAGGAACTTTCGTAATTCCTCTTTCTTTTTAGGATCGCCCAAGCTCAGAGTTTCAAGCATATAAACGGCTCGCCGCCAGAGTGACCGATTGTTTTCGGTTTTGGCCAGCATTTCATGGATGTGTCTTACTGCCGCCATTCCCTCGGGATGCAACGCGAATGTCACAAAGTGGTAAACATCATGTAAGCCTTTATAAAAGCACGTTAACTTGCCATTGGCTATGGCCCGTACGAGGCTTTTATTTTTGATTTGTGGTGAAACAGGTTTCCATTCGCGACTATTTGGAAAGGGTTCTAAATGAGGAGTTACAAACAGGTAGTTCATTTTCTTCCCTGATTGTTCCTTTTTCTGAAAAGTTAGAGCCGGTACAATGCGATTTTTTTCCGGAACCTTTTTTTCATCCAGAACTGCAATATAATTTTTTAAAAAGGTATCGAAGGTGGGAGCTTTGATGCCACTGGAGGAAATGACAAAACCTAATCGTTCTAGCATCAGAACTTCTTGTCGCCCGCTTATTTTATCTTCGATCAGAAATTTTGCTGAATATTTATTGGCCAGACGTTCCCATTCAGATTTGTAATACAAATTTCCATGAGCGGCATACCAATCCTCATAGTATTGTCTTGCCAGAGTAGATTCGTGATTCGATGCAGGTTTGTTAAGCGCATCGCCGCATTCAGATTCGGAAGCCCCAAAGGCCGCGATGGCCGTCAATGAAATAATATTAATGAACAAAAAATGGCCAATATATGTTAAAAGATTGAACATAGGGAACCTCATCAAGCAATAGAAAAAGCTATGCTTAATTCAACAAGTGCGAGTCCTATGCCAAACTTTGAATAGCACGTTTTCAACTGCAATTCCCGGAACGGCCTCAATAGGTTCTATTTAGATGTGAGATTATGGGGTTTTGCTGAAAATTTCTTTTAAAAAAAAGGCGAGGCTCTTTTTCACTAACAGCTAGACAACGGCATACCATTTTCTGGAAAATTCAGTTCTCAGAACAGTTCAAGGTTCGGATTTATTTTACCTCGTAAATATTTTGTGTTTGCTAGTTTCAACCAGAATCAGTTTCTTTTATTTTGTTGTGAGGATTAACG
>CAZYOE010000069.1:0-22932 GCA_964648725.1 uncultured Pseudobdellovibrionaceae bacterium
GTAAAACAAATCCTAAACTTGAGCTGTTCTGAGAAATGAATTTTTCAGAAAATGGCATGCCGTTGTCTAGCTGTTAGCGAAAAAGAGCCACTCCCTCCTTTTTAAACAAATTTTTATTAGAACCCCATAATTTCACATTTAATTAAATAGAATCTATTTAGGCCGTTTCTGGAATTGCTGCTTTTCTTCGTGGTGAAACTCTTTGGCATGAATTCGTGAATGTGATCGTAATAAATAAAGCGGCAAAAGGACCGGAGGCACAAAGGCTCCGTCATTATACCAATAGACAGTTAATGTTAACGATTAAAGTTTCCACCGGCCGTGAGGATATCGAACATATTAATCCTGTCAGAGGCATCATCAATAGGATTTTTAAAGGTGCTACGTCGTCCCAATCCCAAAGCCATTATCAATAAGACAATTCTTGCTTAAACAAAGCATTTTATCTTGAGAGTTTGATGGAGGCCATTGTTGATGATTCACGCAGTTTCGCCATTTCCAGACAAATGGACTTAACCTCTTCAATCTGAACAGCCTCAAGATAATGGGATTCTTTTCCTCGGGCCGCCTTACGATAAACATGAGTCACAGGGTCTAACTTGACCAAAATCATCATCGAAGCCAAAACGTGGACAAAAAACAAAACCGCATTAAGCCCCCAGCCAAATAGTAAACTCGTACCACCTAAAATAATTCCTATTCCACTCAGCCCCATCAAAAGAGCGGCTGCGAATTGCCCTGCCGCTGGAAAGAAGAGATGCGTGAAGTACTTTTTCAAGAACGGAATTTGATCAGGATTGAAGGGAGAAGATTCACTATGCTCATCATCCACTTTAAACGAAAAAGCATAGTTTCCGATTACTGAGAAAAAAAGTGCCAAATAACTGAGGATCAGATGAAATTGAGCCGCATTAGCTAGCGATCGACTTCGATAAATCAAAATCAAACCCAATATTTCCGTGACAAGAACGATTCGAGCCAACCCGTGAGCTATAGTTTGCACGGATTTGCGACGGAAATAACAATAACTGGACTCTCCAAACATAGACACCTCGCTCAATCATTAGAACTTCACAAATCGTGCCAATCAGAAGGGCCCTCGAGGTATTATAATAACCCCTCCCTGATCGTTGTTTGGTTTTAATCCGAAATCAGGGAGCTGTCGATCTTTCGTACAGATGAAAACAATGGAACGAATGTGAGATTACACAGTGTTGACCGTCCTGAATTTGGTGCCTAAAGGTGAAATCCAATTAGATACTTATGCCTGCAATGCCGTCCAACCGGATGAAGTTCTTGTTACGATTCGAACCATTACAGTCTTGAAGGACCAGACAGAGCTTTGCCATATATTTGGACCGAAATACCAAGCAGGTATAGTCCCTACCGAAAAATGTTGTGCCCATCAAGTCAAACCGCACTGATGTAGCAAATCGGCCGTGTTGGTCACTTCTCTCAGTACATATTCAATGGTTTCAGTGAAAATATTTTTCCATGAGAGTTTGCCAATGAGTCGGTAGGCATCAACATAGAGTTTCACAAGCTGAGCATTATCATAGAGCATTACAGCTTTTTGATAGATTTCATCAATATCAGGACGCTCCTGACGGTCAACTTTAATATTGATAAAATGTTCATTCAACTCTTTTGCGATCTCCTGGTTTTCAAAAGATCCTTGCGCCATCACATGACACCAATGGCAGGACGCATATCCAATGGAAATGTGTATCGGTTTATTTTCGTTCTTAGCGCGAAGAAATGCCTCTGTTCCCCAGGGGTACCATTTTACCGGATTACTGGCATGCTGAGTTAATTATGTTGAGGTTTCTTCTTTCAAATGATTAGGCATAGGCCCCCCCCTTTTTAAATAAGTAGTGTTTATTCTGATATGTTTTCCCAGGGCGTTGACCACTTGTTTTCTTTTACGGGTTTTGGGTTGATTCTTTCGGTGGATTCCCTTGAAGGCTGTCGTATTTCCGTCGTTATAATCTGGGCTCCTTTTTGGTAGGTAAGATAGGACCAGATCCACTGGGTCATTACCAAGATACGGTTACGAAAATTGATCAAATACATTATGTGAACAATAATCCAAATGATCCATGCAAAGAATCCGCTCATCTTGATAAATCTGAAATCAGCTATAGCAAATGACCGACCGATCGAGCAGAGGTTGCCTTTATTATTATAGACAAAGGCGTGTGGATTGCCTTTTTTGTGAATGCGATTATGAATGACTCCGGCCACATATTTTCCTTCTTGAGTTGCCACTGGGGCCAAACCTGGAAGCGGTTTACCTTCAGCATCATAAACACAAGCAACATCGCCTATGACAAAAATATTCGGAAAGGCGGCAAGCGAAAGATCTGATTCAACCAAAACTCTCCCGACGTTGTCAGTGTTCGTATTGAGCCAGAGTCCAGCGGGGCTGGGGGAAACACCGGCGGCCCATATAATCGTTTGTGCGGAAAACAATTTTCCCGCAATAACAACTCCATCTTCATTGACCTCATCGACGCTGGAGTTTTCCCACACTTCGACACCGAGACTAATTAATGCCTGTTTAGCCTCAAAGGATAGTCTTTCCGAAAAACTGTTAAGTATTCTTGGACCCGCCTCAACAAGCACAATTCGAGCAGTACGAGGATCGATGCGCCTAAAATCACTCGACAATGTTCGGTGCGAAAGTTCCGCAATGGCTCCTGCAAGTTCAGCCCCGGTGGGGCCAGCTCCAACGATAACAAAGTTAAGAAGAGCCCTTCGTTTCGTTGGGTCTTTCTCTAACTCAGCTTTTTCAAAAGCAGAAAGTATTTTTCGTTGGATCAGAGTCGCATCTTCAATAGTCTTAAGACCAGTCGCATAGTCCTCCCAAGAGGAGTGACCGAAGTAGCTATGGCGGGATCCTGGTGCAACAATTAGATAGTCGAAGGAGACGACCCCATTAGTAAGAATCACTAAATTGTTGCGTTTATCGATACCCAGCACTTCACTCATTAAGACTTCAACATTCTTGTTATGACGAAATATATATCGAATTGGCACTGCGATCTCATTATGGGATAAACCAGCAGTGGCTACTTGGTAGAGCAAAGGTTGAAAAAGGTGATAGTTTTTGCGGTCAATAATTGTTATTTGATGAGGTTCATAACGCAATTTCTTTGCGGCGGCCAACCCTCCAAAGCCTGCACCTATGATTACAATTTTCATAGTTAAACTCCTTTTACATTAATTTATAGTTTGGTCCGCTACCACCCTCGCGAGGTGTCCAGCGTGGCCCTAGAATATCTGTTGCTTTGCAATCGATACAGTTTGGCGAATTCACTATGAGTTGGTCCCCACTAAGTTCATAGACTCCCGCTGGGCACATGTGCGCGTAAAATTCAGCAACATGCCGAGGGATATCTTTTCCGACCTTAAGATGTTGGGGAATATCATCTCGTGTTTTGTTACCAGCATAATAGACTGCATGTGTTTTGGAATGGCCCACATATTTACCGATGGACTCAGAGGCAGGTTCAATAATTTTTGGAACGTGGGCATCTCCCTCCAATATACTGCCTTCGAGGGATAATATTTCTCCGGTCAAGGTCATGAATCCCGCTTTCAATGCTCCCCAGAAAAGCCCATCCTTAAATGCCTGTCGCATACTTCGAACTTTGTAGAGATCACTCCAGATAAAACTGCTTCGGATCTTTTCATCGTAACGATGGAGCAGGGCGGAGTTATTTTCTCTGAGTGCTTCGAAAATAGTTTGGCCTGCGAGTCGCCCAGATTCGATGGCATAATGAATTCCCTTAAGAGCAGGAACATTTACAAAGCCAGCGGCATCGCCAGTAATTAGCAAACCCTCTCCATGAAAAATCGAAGGCAGAGCATGGAACCCACCCTCGGGAATTGTTTTAGCTCCCCATTCCAAAAATTCACCACCCTCTAGGTATTCCTTAAAAAGGGGATGGTTCTTTAGATTTTGAAGAAGAGCATGAGCATCAAGGTTATGGTTTTTGTAATCCAGGCCTACAACAATTCCGATTGCCACCAGGTCATTTCCCATAGGGTAAAAAAAACTTCCACCAAAGGCTGAGTTAGGAAGTGGCCAACCCATGGTGTGAATAACAGAAAACAAAGAGGTCTTCTTGATTCGCCAAACCTCCTTCACACCTAACGCATAGACTTGTGGCTGCCGAGAGGTCGCTTTTGCAGTTTGCAAAAATGCTTCTGTAAGTGGGCCACGCGTACCTTCACTGAGAACGATATAGCGAGAGGCGATATCGGTGGGTGGTTGGTATTGAGTCGTTGGAGTACCGTTTCGATCCAGGCCTGAGGGCGTCGTGCGCACTCCAATGAACTTACCACTACTGTCCTGAAAAAGGGAATGTGCGGGAAAACCAGTAAAGAGATTTACTCCCAAGCTCTCGGCCTGTTTGCCCATCCAACGAACCAGCTCACAAATGGAAGCAATGTAATTCCCTGTGTTTTCCATTGAGGGAGGAGTTGGTACAGGAAAAGAACTATCTTGAGTTAAAAAGTAAACTGAATCTGAAAGAACTTTCTCACGGAAAGGGAAGTCCGTTATATGTAGCTCAGGAAACAGATTAATCAATGATACTGGATTGATAACTGCACCAGACAGACAATGACCGCCGAGATTCTGCGACTTTTCGAGCACTCCAATTTCCAGGGTCGGGAAGCTGGGATTCACGGATTGTTCCAGTTTACTGAGTCTGGCTAACTCAATAGCCCCGGCAAGCCCAGCTGGGCCTCCTCCTACAAATACTACATCCAGATTCATAGGGTCAGAACTCATTCCCGAACCACTGAGGAGAAAATTCTCGGGAACGAAAGGGACTTGATAGTCGCTCGGACGAAACTCACGAGGATCGGCAGCCATATTGTCACCTCTAATGTTTTAGCAGCTTTTCGATCTTAGCGGCTAAATAAAAATCACTTTCAGTCAAACCATTGAGAAAGTGAGTCCAGATCTCAACATCACATTTTCCCCAGGTGATATGTAGGTCAGGATGATGACCTTGAGCTTCAGCAATATCGGTAATTTTATTGGCAAAACCCATTGCATCGGCAAAATTCTTAAATGGATAAGCTTTTTCTAAATGCCCCTTTTGGTTTCTGGACCAACCGCCTTTGAGTTCCTTCATGAATGTTCCAATTTGACTTTCATTGAGGGTACTCTCAGAGCCATGGCACGCAGTACATGTTTTATTTTCAAGGTTCGTCATGGTTTCCTCCTTATTTACTAATTAATTTCTTGCATCGAGGCCCCAAGAAATAGGTTCAGTTCGCTTTCAATCTGTTTTCGAAGGGGCTTTAGTTGAATTCTAGATACTACTTCTCCTGCAAAAGCTTGAGCTAGCAAATATTTCGATTCGTTTTCCTTGATTCCTCGAGTTCGCAAATAAAATATTGCTTCCTTATCAAGAGCGCCAACCGAAGCACCATGGGTGCATTTGACGTCATTGGCGTTAATTTCTAATTGGGGCTTAGTGTAAGCGGTTGAGGTATTGGAGAGGAGAAGGTTTTTGTTAAGCTGTTTGGCATCGGTCTGTTGGGCATTTTGGTGAACGATGATTTTTCCAGAGAAAAAGCCCTGAGCGGATCCGCTCAAGATACCTTTATAAAGTTGTTCGCTTTGGCATTGTGGCTTAGTGTGCTCGACCAAAGTAAATTGGTCTGAGAAATAATTTTTGTTGAGGCAACTGAGCCCCGATAAATGACTCTGGCTCTTTTCACCTTGGTGCTCGACAAAATGATAGTTCCTCGAAAAAGCGGTGTTAAACACGAAGGAATAGGAATTGAAGACACTGTCTTTGCCAAGCGATGCGTAGGATGTCGCAAAGTGATGTGTTGGACAAGTGGAACGATGAGTGCGGAAGTAATCGAGGTGAGCCTTTTCATCAAGTCGGATTTGACTGAGGGAATCGATAAGTGATGTCGTCAGTTCGCAGTCGGATGTTGAAAAGCTATAATGCGATTCTATAACTTGGGCACGGCTATTGTGAGCAAGATGAATTTGATTTCGTGGAAATACCATAACTTTGTTTTCATTTTCTTGTGATTGAATAAATATCAGATGAAGAGGATGTTCTAAGTTCGTATCGGCATCTATGCAAATACAAGCCCCTTCGAGAAAGAGCGCGGTATTTAATGCAGTAAGTGGTTGAGATTGGAACCATGGAGTGAGGTGATTCATTTCGAAGTCCTGATCATAAAGGCTCTTGGATTGCTCACGGAGGGAGTCAGTGAGTCTTCCGCACTTAACTCCTTGAAGGTTTTGGGGTAGAGTTGACCATTCAGAAATCATGTAGCCATTTACAAAAATGAGTCGTGGCCATTCGGAATCAACAATACATTCAGGAATCCGTTCCTTCAATGTTTCCAAAAGGCGATTGGTGGGAATACTAGCGAGAATGAAACGATTATTTACAAGAGAACTGAGTGGCGTGTATTTCCAGTCTTCATGACGTACAGATGGAAAACCTTGTTGGGAGAAATGTTTGATAGCATCTTGTTTCAAAGTTTTGAGCCAAGATGGCATATCTTTACTATGCAACATGGCTCTTTCGATTCTGTTGAATTCTGATACGCAGGACTCTGTAATTTGCTGGGAAGGCATAAATCCTCCTGCAAGTTAGGAAATTAGTTTTCTAAGCGAAAACCAATTTTGAGGACAACTTGAAAGTGGGCAACCTTTCCCCCTTCAACATGGCCTCGGGTTTCTGACACTTCAAACCAATTTACGTGGCGAACAGTTTTGCTGGCCTTATCAATAGCATTACGAATGGCATCGTCAGTATTAGATGTCGAGGATCCAACAATTTCGATTACTTTATAAACATGTTCGGTCATAAGGTCTCTCCTTTTCGCCTTTCAATGGCTGTGCGCTTCTAGTTCATCTTCGATCTATTTTTAAAAATAGCAAATTAGGTTTTCTTAACAAAGATGCGATTTCAATAAATAATTATTTTCTCTCAATAATCGTTATGTCTAAATAATATTTATCTACACTAATTCACTGGTTCCGCTGTTCCTGCAGTGGTAGCGTATGGTCAGTCTCTAAGGATCATTAACGGAAACAGTTCTTTCATTAAGAGAACGTCGGGAGTTTAAGATCATGGAGTTTACAACAGGTGAATATAAATATGGATTTGTCACTGATATTGAGGAAGACATCTTTCCCAAGGGTTTGAATGAAGATGTGATTAGAATGATATCGGCCAAAAAGAAAGAACCCGATTTCATGCTCGAGTGGCGCTTAAAAGCCTATAGGCATTGGATAACTATGATGGAGCCAAAATGGCAGAAACCTCATTATCCACCGATCAACTATCAGGACATTATTTATTTCGCCGCGCCTCGGGTAACAACAGGTGGTCCGAAGAGTCAAGAAGAGGTAGATCCAAGCCTCAGAAGTATGTTTGAACGGCTCGGTGTCTCTTTACTCGAACAAAAACGATTGACCGGTGTGGCTGTCGATGCCGTGGTAGATAGTGTTTCCGTAGTGACAACATTTAAGGAAAAACTGTCAGAGCTTGGGATCATTTTTTGTTCTATGTCAGAAGCTATCCAAATTTACCCTGAGCTAGTACATCAGTATCTAGGCTCTGTGGTCCCTTATAGTGATAATTTTTTCGCGACATTGAATTCTGCGGTTTTTAGCGACGGTTCGTTTTGTTATGTTCCTAAAGAAGTTCGTTGTCCGATGGAGCTTTCCACTTACTTTCGAATTAATGCCGCGGAGACAGGGCAATTCGAGCGAACCTTGATTATTGCTGAGAAGGGGAGTTCGGTGAGTTATCTCGAAGGATGTACAGCGCCGATGCGTGATAAGAATCAGTTACACGCTGCTGTTGTTGAATTGATTGCTATGGATAATGCTGAAATTAAGTATTCAACAGTTCAAAATTGGTATCCCGGTGATAGAGAGGGAAAAGGTGGTATTTTTAATTTTGTAACTAAACGGGGAAAATGTAAAGGCGTGCACTCGAAAATATCTTGGACACAAGTGGAAACAGGATCGGCCATCACTTGGAAATATCCAAGCGTCATTCTTCTCGGTGATGATTCTGTTGGGGAATTCTATTCGGTGGCAGTAACCAATAACTACCAGCAAGCAGACACTGGCACCAAAATGATTCATATTGGGAAGAACACAAAATCCACTATTGTATCAAAGGGCATTTCGGCAGGGCATGGTCAAAATTCCTATCGTGGCCTTGTCTCTGTTCAGAGAAATGCGTCGAACTCACGTAATTATAGTCAGTGCGATTCTTTATTGATAGGTGATCAGTGCTCTGCCAATACATTTCCTTACATTGAGATGAAGAATCGAAGTTCACAGATTGAACATGAAGCATCCACCTCGAAGATAAATGAGGATCAACTTTTTTACTGTCAAACGCGAGGAATTAAACCGGAAGACGCCGTCTCTATGATTGTAAATGGTTTTTGTAAAGTTGTGTTTAAGAAACTACCTATGGAATTTGCCGCTGAAGCTCAAAAGCTTTTAGGGGTTAGCCTTGATGGTGCTGTCGGCTAGGGAGAGTTACAATGGGTCAGCAGTCAGTTTTGTTATCGATAAAAAATTTGTACGTAGGGGTTGCCGATCAGATTCTATTAAAGGGAATCAACCTGGATATTTTTCCCGGTGAAGTGCATGCTTTGATGGGTCCAAATGGTTCCGGCAAGAGCACTCTGACACTGACTCTTGCCGGAAATGAGGCGTACGCTGTTAAAAGCGGTGAAGTTAGGTTAAATGACGAAAATCTTCTCAATTTAACTCCGGAGGAAAGGGCTTGGAGGGGGCTCTTTCTGGCCTTTCAATACCCCATCGAAATACCAGGAGTTGGAAATTCTCATTTTTTGAAGACAGCACTTAATTCCATTCGAAAACAGAAAAGCCTTCCGGAGCTCGATGCCCTTGATTTTTTAGAAATCGCAAAAGAAAAAATGGAATTGAGTGGCCTCGATAGGAAGTTTTTAGAACGATCGGTAAACCATGGCTTTTCAGGAGGAGAGAAAAAACGAAATGAAATTTTTCAAATGGAAATTCTTGAACCGAAAGTCGCAATTCTTGACGAAGTCGATTCGTTGAAAGTTGTTGCTGATAGCGTAAATCGATTGCGATCTCCAGAGAGATCCTTTCTGGTCATTACCCATTATCAGAAGCTCATAGATTATCTTCATCCTGAAAACGTTCATGTTATTTACCAAGGAAAAATTGTTAAGTCTGGTGGTGAAGACCTCGCTAAGTTTATAGAACAAAGAGGCTACGGCTGGATCGAGAAAGAGATCTCCGAGAAGGTTGCGATTTCGCAGGACGCACCAGCCAATGCTCCTCTGATAGGTGCGTTATGAATCAAAATGATTTTCCCATTCTTCAGAAAATGATTCATGGAAAACCCCTGGTATATCTCGATAATGCGGCTACGACCCAAAAACCCCAGCAGGTGATAAACGCGATTGCTGATTACTATACAAATTTTAATGCGAATGTTCATCGTGGAATCCATAACCTGAGTGAACGAGCCACCTTTGAGTTTGAATCTTCGAGAAAAATCATAGCCGAGTATATTCATGCGGTCCATGATTATGAAGTTATCTTTGTGCGCGGAACTACGGAAGCGATCAATCTTGTTGCTCACAGTTTCGGACGAAAGAATCTAAAACGTGGCGATGAAGTTTTGATCTCTGAGATGGAGCACCATTCAAATATTGTTCCTTGGCAACTCGTTTGTGAAGAAAAAGGGGCAAAGTTAAAGGTCATCCCGATTTCTAAGGAAGGCGAGTTGGCATTTGAACAACTAGATGCGCTCCTTAATGAGAAAACAAAGCTTTTGGCACTAACCTATGTTTCCAATGCCCTCGGAACTATTAATCCGATGCGTGAGATCATTCAGATGGCACATAAGCGAAACATTCCTGTTCTCGTTGATGGGGCCCAAGCAACTTCCCATTTGTCGATCAATGTCCAGGATTTGGATTGTGATTTTTATGCATTTTCAGGTCATAAACTTTATGGGCCGACAGGAATCGGGATTCTTTACGGAAAGGAAGCTTGGCTGGAATCCATGCCTCCCTATCAAGGAGGCGGTGAGATGATAAATAAAGTTACTTTTGCTAAAACGACTTACAATTCGCTACCCTATAAATTTGAAGCGGGAACTCCGAATATTGAGGGTGCGATTGGTTTAAAAGCAGCCATCCAATACCTGCAGAATATTGATTCAATTACCGTTCATCAGACAGAGGCAAAGTTACTCACTTATGCCACGGATTCTCTCGCCCAAATTTCGGGACTGAACCTCATTGGAACCGCAAAGAGTAAAGTAAGTATCATTTCATTTGTGATGGATGGAATACATCCACACGATATTGGAACTATTCTTGACAGAGAAGGTATTGCCATTCGTGCTGGACATCATTGCACTCAGCCTTTGATGGATCGTTTGGGAATCACGGGAACGGCACGCGCGTCTATGGCTTTTTACAATACGAGGGAAGAAATTGATACATTAGTTTCCGGTCTTTACAAAGTAAAGGAGTTGCTTCGATGACAGTAGAACTTGAGACTCTTTACCAAGAAGTGATTCTTGATCATGCCAAGCATCCACGAAATTTTAGGGCTCTGGCGTCTCATACGAGTAAGGCAGAAGGTTACAATCCATTGTGTGGGGATCGGTTCACTGTTTATTTGACCCTCGAAAATAATCAATTTATATCGTCTATCGCTTTTATGGGATCGGGATGTGCCATTTCAACAGCCTCCGCTTCTTTAATGACAGAGCGTCTTACTCACAAAACGGTCAATGAAGCAAGAGAGTTGTTTGATATTTTTCATCGATCTGTCACGTCAATGGAATCTGACAATAAAGAGCAAGTACGGTTGGGGAAATTAAGAGTCCTGCTTGGAGTACGAAAATTTCCCACACGCATCAAATGTGCAACACTGGCTTGGCATGCCTTGATGGATGCTCTTCCAATTACCGAACCAACCCTTTCGATGGAGTATGAACATGGTCAATACTGAGCCAAACACCAACGCTTATTCTAAAAGTGCAACAAATATTGAGGAGATGGTCATGGATCAGTTGATGACCTGCTATGATCCAGAGGTTCCGGTCAATATTGTGGATCTAGGATTGATTTATCGGTGCCATGTGAAGCCAGCAGATAGTGGCGGATATAATGTGGATATTCAAATGACGTTAACTTCGCCAGGGTGTCAATTGGGAGCTGTTCTGGTTAATGATGTTGAAGCTAAAATTAAAAAGATAGCGGGAGTTAAAAATGTTTACGTAGACTTGGTTTTTGAACCACCCTGGGATTCAAATCGAATGACTGAAGCTGCTAAGCTTGAATTAGACATGATGTAAGGGGGTGAGAAATGAAAGTAGAAACCTTTCAGTATACCAAGAAGTATGGATGGAATGAGACCCTGGAAAGGGCAAGTAATTTGGATTCGGAGAATACGGTTGTGTTTATTTTTGGATCACCAGAAATGAAGGCTAAACAAACACTATTTTCAGAATTGGAACGGAATTTTCCTAGATCTGTCAAAATTGGTTGTTCAGACTCGGGTGAGATTTTTGGCCGCCATCTGTTTGACAACAGTCTGTCTGTGGCGGCAGTTCAGTTTAATCGCTCCTTGGTCCGACTTGTGTCGTCCCCGATAAAAGATATGAGTAATTCTTATTTTGTCGGCTATCAATTAGCCGAACAACTAAAGGATAAAGATCTTGTTGGGGTTTTTGTTGTTTCCGATGGGTTATTGACGAATGGAAGTGAACTTGTTCGGGGTATGAATTCGGTACTGCCTGGGGTCATTATTACGGGCGGTTTAGCTGGTGCTGGAGAAGGGTTTAAAGAAACCTGGGTTGTCAGCGGGGGGAAGCCTGAGGCGGGCGTTGTGACTGCACTCGGTTTTTATGGCGACGGCTTGCATATTGAACACGGTTCGAAAGGGGGATGGGACCCGTTTGGGCCAGAGAGAATTGTTACGAGAGCTCATCAGAACATTTTATACGAGTTGGATGGACAGCCGGCCTTGAAACTCTATAAAGAGTATTTAGGAGAGCAAGCAGTGAATTTGCCGGCCTCTGCACTTTTGTTTCCTTTGCAAATTAGGTCCAACGAAAAGGATTCAAAGAGAGTGGTTCGATCAGTGATAGGAGTGGACGAAGACAAAAATGCGATGATATTCGCAGGAAATATTCCTGAGGGTGCTTTGGCCCAGTTAATGATGGCAAATTTTGACCGATTGATTGAGGGTGCTTCCAGTGCGGCATCGCAGACTCATCATGAATCCGCTGTCAAAGAACCCTCGCTGACGATTGCGATCAGCTGTGTAGGGCGACGACTTGTTTTGGGTGAGAGAACGGACGAAGAGATTGATGCCATTTTTGAACAGTTGCCAAAACAAGGACAGCAAATTGGGTTTTACTCAAATGGTGAGATTTCTCCTTTAGTGCGCGGGCAATCTTGTGAATTGCATAATCAAACGATGACACTCACATCGATTTATGAGGAAAGTGAAGTTTGATGCATAAACTTTTGCAGAAACAACTTGAAATGTTGGGAATTGACCTTGATATCGGTCCTCAGAATAAGGAGGATTGGCAGAAATTTTTGACCAAAATAAATAATATTTATTCGGAACATGAACAGCACCGTTATCTGATGAATCGTTCTTTGGAAATTTCCTCCCGTGAAATGCGAGATCGTTGGAACGCATTGCATCTTCTAGAGGAGCAGTGGCGCTCATTAGCTGAATGCTCGCCAGATTTGATCATGATGGTTGATTTATATGGTAAAATTACATTCGTGAATCGTGCGAGAAACAAACACTCAAAAGAGAGTCTGATTGGTACTGATGTTCTGACGCTGTATCCTCCTGAACAACGGGAGTGGTTACAGGAAATTTTTGAATCGGCTAAGTTCGAACGTGCGATGAAATGCGTTGAGATTCAAGAGGAGGAAACAATCGGGGGACGTTGGTATACGATTAGAGTGAATCCAGTTGTAAAGTCTGGAGCCATCGTGGGTATCGTCGTTGTGGAGACTGACATCACGGAAGTTCGGAAGGTAGTCATCGAAACCTATGTTGAAGCTCTGAACACGATTAGCCAAGCCCTTCTCTAAGGGACAGACCCTTCCTTATGCAAAATTAGTTGTGCATTAATCAAAAATCACTCGCTGAAAATAGAAAGCCCACCTTAGTGCTATTCCATTACAATTCATGTCTAACTAAAAATTGGCATGAATGTCGCATGGTTCCTGCCTTCAAGAAGCATAGATCTGAGCCTTTTTAACTTATTGGAGTATCCTATGAAGCAGCTTATATTTGTTTTTGTAGTGTCATCTTTCTTACTTACCCCAAATTCTAAAGCTGGCACGAGGACTATTACAGTTCTTGAAGCGTCTCCCGCACTCGAATCTATGTATTCGCAGATGAGTCAGGAACTCGTCGAAAAAGGACCAGATCAGGTCGCTAAAAGCCTTTTATTGTCACTGAGAGATCCGCAAAACAGGATTGCGTGGGAACAAGTCCTCAACTCAACCGAAATTAAGGTCAAAGAAGTTAAAGTACATCCCAATAGAAAATCGGCCATCGTCGAAATCAATAAAAGATTTCAAAAAATGGGAATTCCACAACTTCAATTTAGTGCCAAAGAAGATCCTTCTCTTCCTGATCCTAACGAATTAGATCCTAGCAAAATCTCCAAAATGAAATGGCTGCGATATTCCGCCGGTCCAGGCGTTGCCATGGTCGCCACCTATATGGGGCTGCCGGCATTTGCAGATGTTGGTAATGCGATAGATTATGCGCTTTTAGTTCTCCCAAGTTTAGGCGTGGGAATCACAACGGTCTTGCTAGAGTTTCAATTTGCTCACCCCAGGCTTAATAATCATTTTTGGAAAAAAGTCTGGGAATTTGGTGGGCCTATTACCGGTCGTCTAACCAATGTATTTGTTAATTTTCTCTATGGTATGGCCCTCTATGGCGCTGGAGTGGGAGCTGCCCATTTGCCGTTAATGTTTGGCGGATCTGTGATTCCATTTGAACATCTTCCGTTTGCTGCGGCGGCGGTTTCTGCCTTTATCGGTGGAGTTATCACCCATATCACGATGGGGCAGTACCAAACAGACATAGCTCAGCAACAGAGCCGTGGTAGTATGACCGCCGAAGAGAGGTACACCAAAGAGGGCGTTGGAGTTATCACAAATAATGGTGCGCGAATCTTAAACTGGGTCATGCCTGCTTGGGATTGGATGGGATACCTTGCTCAATGGGGATTCTTTGCCCTTCGAACCGTTCCGCAACTTTGGCAAACCCACCTGTCTCCGCTTTTGACTGACAGAAAAATTAAACAATTGGTATCTGAAATTAAAAAGACTTCTTCTGTCGATTTTCCGGTTCCTTCATTTGAAAGTGAAGGTGGAAAAGCTTGTGTGAAAAGTTTAAATGCATTGCAGGATTGATCACCGTGAAACTCAGGCCAATAATTCTTATTTTGACCGGCTCTATTATTTTCTGGAATCTGAACCCCGTATTCGGAGAAACTTCTTGTTCTCAGGTTCTTGCGAAAGAAGTAATAAGCTCCCTTACACCGTCTGAGCCAGCAATATGGTTGAAGGAGATGATGCCGAAGGCTACCCGAGATAACTTGGACAATATCTGTTTTATGGGCTTTCCTCTAAGTTTTGGATAAGGTCATCGTTGAGTGCGGCCCACTCATTGAGCGCAACAAAGTAATCACCCATTGATCGTGTATTCTGCACTCGAGCTGCAAAATATTTGTTCATAGCTTCGATTAATAAACTAATATCAATGCGGCCATTGTTAAAGCTTCGCTGCATTTCATTCATGGTTTTCTCTCGCAGCTCAACCTGTTTTTTGGTGCTGGAAACAGCAAAATAGGTGCTCTGTATCTTTCGCTCACTGGCGACAACACTATTTTCAAGTTCTTCGATTGTTCGCTGATAGCGCAGTTGCTCGAGTTCTAACGCGACTTTCTTATTAAAGATATCATTGGCGCCGTAGTCAGAACCGAATTGGACTATGAGCTTTAGGCCCACATAGTATTTAGGATAAGTTCCAGAGAGGAGGTGGCTTTCTGCTAAGGCTGGTGTTTCATCAAAACCGCTCGTGCTCATCGATCCATTGAGACTCAAGATAGGACGAGAGCTGGAACGACTGGCGGTGAGGGCGGCTTCTGCTGCTTTGATTTTCAAATTTTGAGATTGGAGGGAACGGCTCTCTTTTAAATTTTTTTTATTTAAAGTGGGAAGATTAGGAATCGCCTCAATTTTCGGAAACTCAATGCGGGTGTCTTTCGGGAGATTGAGGAGTTGCACGAGCTGTTCGAGATTCTTTAAATATTCGTAGGACGTGGTTTTTATCATCTGCTCGCGATTTTCAAGTTCCGCTTGGATCTGGTAAAGCTCATAAGGGTTAGAATATCCGTAAGCGGTCTTTCTACGAAGCTCTCCCACAAAACGCTGGTAGCGATCTCTCGATGACAGTGCCTCGCTAAAATTTTCTTGGGCCACAAAGGTGTTCCAATAAAGCCGCAAAGATTCAAGTACTAAATCTTGCAACTCTGAGGCCCTGGTCATGGTGCTCGCTTGATAACTGAGTTCAGCGGCATCCAGACCCGCACGGTCTTCGATACCAAATGCATTTCGCCAAAGATTTTGTTCCACTGAAAATCCGAGAAGGTCATAGGTATATTGTGTGATCTTTGGATTGGAAATATTCACATCATTGCCATACAAAGAATTCCGAGCATAGTCGAAGCTCAGGCTGGTACCTGTGATGAGACTTTTCTTAAGTTTGAGAGTCGTCTTATAGGTTTGGTTAGTAAGGGTGGAAGGATGGGTTGGGCCTTCATTACGATCGCGCTCAGTGCCGCTTTCAGCAGTAAAAAACCAATCGTAGCTAGAGAGTTTCTGAAGTGCTGCCAATCGAAGTAACTGATATTTGAAGGTGTTTTCTTTGGCCTTATAAGACTTTTCGATAACGAGCCGGGTAACCTCATTTTGGGACAGAATAAGAGGTTGCGGTGCACTTTGACACACAGAGGATATTAAGAACAAAAATATAAAACAACTTAATCGCATCTTTACCAACGCACTTTCATTCCTAGCTCAAAATTGTGAGTTTGAATATTTAAGTCTGAGTTTCTTAATGCATTCCGGAAAACGTAAGCGGCTGAGAAATCCACTGTTTTTTTCCAGTCATAATTGGCCCCCAGGCCAAAGGCTCCAAAAGTCAAACTTTCAGAAAATTGGGCAAGGTCATTAAAGCTGGTTTGGGTATAAAAAAGTTTTCCAATGGCCGTTCCCAAATTGAAATACAAGTGAGGAATGCCTTCGCTGGGTCTCAGAATTTCGAATCCTAGACTTGCTCGCATGGTATTGAGTTTAGTGGCTTCAGCTGCTTGATAGCCTGACGGAAAAACCAAGGGTACTTTAACAGAACTATAACCAACTTGGCCTATAAGATTCCATGAACTCCAAGGACTAGGAGAGGAAATATCTTTGCTCATTCCAGCCTCAATCACCGGGAAAATTTGGGGATCATAGCTGTTGAGATTAAAATCTCCCACAAAAGGTGAATGCACCTTTCCTGCGGGCTGAAGAGTTTGAACTTTAACTCCAATGAGATATTGATAGGAACGTGAAGTTAATCGCAGTTCAGGTTCTTGAACGGTAAAAATACCGGTCGCAGTGGTTGCATTACTAGCTGGTTTTCCCTTGCTTGTGACTTTATTTAATTCTGCCGTAGCTTTTTCAAGCAGTGGCTTTGTTTCAATAGGCTTACTTTTGCGATGCGTCTTAGCTGCTGGGGCCGCATTTACAATTGATGGGTTTATCAAAATGAATCCCAGGGTGACTATGATGATAGACCAAAAAATTTTACTCATTCTACACATACTCATCGTGCCCATTGATAGGACAGTTATGAAAATTTAACATCAAAAAAAGTGGGATTGTAGCTTTTTTATCTAGCAGGTAAGTTGTTGTTTGAGCTCGTTGGATCGGATCTGCTTTCTGTGTCAAAGGTTTACTATTAAAATCGATAGTGCGGCTGTGAGTGCATGGGGCCAGATGTAGTTACGATATCCGATGGGGACCGCCGCATTTATCGTAGTAAATGCGGCGGTCAACTAACTAGATTCTGCTGAAAAACAACTAAATTCAAGGCGGCAAGCTTCAAATCGAACGAGGCGTAGTTCCCCTACGTTGAGTGAGAGATGAAGCGTAGCCAACGCAGAAGTTGGCCTTTTTCAGCAGAATCTAACTAAAAACCAAAAATTATTAATATCCTAATGAGTGTTTTCATAAATTTTACCTCAAAAGTAATTTAATTTAGTCTTGCCTATGGATCATGAAGTTACTAAACCTGGTGCGTGGATTGTTCCTGACTGCTTTGAACAAGCAGAGCCCTAACAATGCTTTCCAACGTTTTTTCCCGAAGGAAGAGGGCGTGACGAAACTCTTTGAGCTCGGTTTTTGAAATTTCCGCTTTTAGACTTTTCAAGTCCCGTTGGAGAATCTCAAGAAGTAATTGTTGTTCTGGCGAAGTAAGTTCTAGATTAGGCATGGAATCCTCCTGAATCACCTGCAACTCAATGTGCTGGTTTGGTAATTAATAAAAAAGTGGTCTGGCCTTGGTTGATTGTCAAACGCCAGGAACTCTTATTACGATAACTTATTAATTGCTCAATGAAACTTGCCCGCGAGAGAGGCCCAATAAACCATATCTTATTCGAGAAAATGTCGATGACGCTAATCTGGAATGGTGAACTAGACTTGAAGCAGCTTAAATTTTGACATTCCCCCTACGGCCTTCACATTGACTTCGAAAACAAGAGACCATCAAAATTGATTAGTAAAAGTTTTTTAGGAGGGGTATATGTCTATAATCCGCTAAAGACGATTAAGAGATTGTATCCAATTAACCTGGGGGCACGGTGGTCGAACTTTCCATTAAACGACCTGTTTTTATTACCTGTTTGTTTTCTCTTATTATTATCGTCGGCTTAGTGGCTATGAAAACACTGTCTGTTGATCTATTTCCCAACGTGAATTTTCCCATAGTGGTTGTACAAACGTCGTACTTTGGCGCTGGCCCTAGCGAAATTGAGACCTTAATTAGTAAACCCATTGAAGATGAGTTGGCCTCGATTTCTGGTTTAAATGCCCTTCGATCTGTAAGCCAAGAAGGCAATAGCTTGGTAACAGCGGAATTTAAACTTTCAATGGATATCAAATATGCGGAACAACAAATTCGGGATCGTATTGCAAAGGTTCGCAATAAACTTCCCGAAGATGCTCTTGACCCTGTTGTTCGGCGAGTTGACCCCGCAGATCAGCCCATCCTAAGCGTGGCAGTGGAGTCTAAACTTCCACCGGCGCAGCTGTATGATCTTGTGGATCAGGTTGTACGGCCAAAAATAGAACAAGTAGAGCAAGTGGGACTCGTGGAAATTGTTGGGGGGCGCAAACGCGAAATTCATGTGGAGCTTGATTTAGCAAAAATGTCTGAGTTTGAAGTTTCAGCCTCCATGGTTCGAAGCAATTTATCAGTGGCCGGGAAGAATACGCCTGCGGGGAAAATCGACGAGGGGGACCGCACCAGTGTGATCAGAACATTGGGAGAGTTTCGTCGGATTGATGAAATTCGCGAGATACCGATGAACTACGGTAATGTCAGTCATCCTTTAAAACTGTCAGCGGTGGCCAACATTAATGATACTCTAGAGGATGAACAAACGCGAACTTATGTGAATGGTCAGCCGGGAATCATGGTGCAAGTCTATCGCCAGTCCGGTGCCAATACCATCGATGTCGCCAACGGAATTATTAAAAAACTTGATGTTATCAATAAGCAGATTGCAGGTAAAGGGGTTGTGAAACTCGTACAGGATGGCTCCAAGCCCATTCGTGCCAATGTTGATGACGTAAAAGAAACTATCCTCATTGGAATTTTTCTTACTGTAATCGTGGTTTTCTTTTTCTTAGGGTCCTTTCGCTCCACCATCATCACCAGTTTGGCCCTTCCGAACTCTTTATTAGGTGCCTTCATTTTAATGGCCATCGCGGGGTTCACTATAAACATTATGACCTTGCTTGCGTTGTCTTTAGCGGTGGGGCTACTCGTGGATGATGCCATAGTGGTACGAGAAAATATATTTCGACATGTGGAAATGGGCAAATCGCCGAAGCAAGCGTCTTTGGATGGCACGAAGGAAGTTCTCCTTGCTGTCATTGCCACCACCATGACGGTGATTGCGGTGTTTGGACCAATTGGCTTTTTGTCGGGAGTCGTGGGACAGTTTTTTAAAGAGTTTGGTTTAACCGTTTGCTTTGCCATGTTGATTTCACTGGCTGATGCGATAACGATGGCCCCAATGATGTCAGCTTATTTCGTGGGGGCGAGTCATGAAAAACAAGGTGGAAAAAAGAACTCCTGGTTGAATCGTCTCTTCGCAAAAATAGACAAAGTATTTGGTGCCTTTGATCGCTTGCAAAGTTGGCTGGAAGATATTTATGTCTACGTTTTAAAAGTAACTTTAAAAAGGCCTAAATTTATTTTATTTATAGCTCTAGGTATTTTTGTGGTCTCGCTGGTATTAACTAAATTTATACCAAAAACTTTTCTTTCGCCTCAAGATAATGGCGAATTTGCGGTTTCTCTGGAATTGCCGCCCGATACGAGTTTGGATAAAATGGATCGAAAGGCTAGAGAAGTAGATTTGTTTCTTCGCAAGATGCCGGAAATTAAACAAACCTTGTTGACCGTTGGATCAACAAGTGGCGAGGCCAATAAGGCGTCGATCTTTGTAGAGATGATCCCGTCCTCAAAGCGCAACGTGACTACCAGTGAGTTCAAAGCGATTATCAGGGAAAAAATCAAACCCTTTGCGGATATGAACCCCTTGATCAAAGATAAAGATAAGGTTGGGGCTGGCGCTCGGCCATTTTCCTTGAATATTTCTGGCAGCAATCAGGAACTTTTGGAAAGAGAAGCCGCCTTTGTTTACGAAAAGCTTAAAAATCACCCAGCACTTGTGGACGTCGACAGTAGCTTTCGTCTGGGTAAGTCTGAAGTGCAAATTCAGATCAACCCGGAAAAAGCGGCGGAACTTGGTGTTCTCAATGCACAAGTGGGTAATGAGTTGCGGGCCTTGGTAGAAGGTGTGACGCCCGCCGTGTATCGTGAAGAAGGCAAAGAATACGATGTGCGCATCCGTTTGCGTGAAGACCAACGCAATCTCAAAGAGCATGTAAATGCGATTCGGGTTCCAGGAATGAAGGGTGGAATGCCTTTCCTAAAATATTTTGCCACCTTTAAAGAGGCCCAGGGGCCGACCAGTATTAACCGACAAGATCGTATTCGTTATATTCAGATCAGTGCTGAAATTAAGCCGAAGGGGCCGGGTCTAGGTGCCGCCATTGCTGATGTAAAGCAGCTGTTAGAAAAAGATCACCCTTTGCCTGAGGGAATAACTTATAGGTTTGTAGGGCAGGCTGAAAACTTCCAAGAGCTGATTGTGAGTATTATTGCGGCCATGGGCTTTGGTGTGTTGTTTATTTATATGGTTTTAGCTTCGCTCTATGAGTCGTTTGTGACTCCCCTGACAATCATGTTAGTTCTACCATTAGCAGCCTGTGGAGCCTTCTACGCCTTACTCATTACTCAGAGTTCGATGGATATGTATTCGATGATTGGTTGTATTATGCTGTTAGGAATTGCTACCAAGAACTCCATAATTCTTGTTGATTATATCAACCAGTCGATTGAATCCGGAAAATCAATACACGAATCGATTTTAATCGCGGGTAAGAATCGCTTGCGTCCCATCCTTATGACGAGTTTTGCATTGATCGCGGGGATGTTGCCAGTGGCGATAGGCCTCAACGAAGCATCGAAACAAAGAACCAGTATGGGGGTGGCTCTCATTGGCGGATTGATCAGTTCAACGTTATTGACATTGGTCGTGGTTCCGGCAGCCTTTGGTTATATTGAGCGATTTAAAGTGTTTATGAATAAAAAACTGAGTAGATTCTTAGCTTAAGTGGATGGAATTTAATCGGTAGATTGAGCAGGTTTTTGATTCGCTAGTTGATCCTATGAGGAACCTTTTTGATTTCTATCACTTTTATTAAATTTAAGTTTCAGTGAGAGGTGAAAACCCCCGAAATTTTAAAGGACCTGGAATTAACAAAATGATTCTGGGCGAGTGGCTCAAGAGTATTATTTTGGTTTTAAGGGCGACTCACAGCTGAGTCGCCACCGACAGAAAGAATCAGAGAATTTCTATTCAAGAAGAGCGTCAAGCTCTTCTAAATCAACAACGGAAAGGATGCCAACCGCCTGTTTCAATATGATTTTATTCAAAATAAAATCGTATTTTTCGGCCACCAATTGTTGCTTGTACTGATTGAGGGTTTGCAGAGTCGATAGAATTTCAAAACTGGTACGCTCACCATTTAGATACTGTTCGCGTTTGCCTTGAAGAGCTTCCGCCGTCATCTGAACAGACTTCTGATAAAAATCGATGTTGCTTAATTCTTTGGTAATCGACGCAAAAGCCAAACGGGCCGATTGAGCCGCTACAATTTGTGTTGTGCGAACATCATTTCGAATTCGTTCTTTGATAGAAGTAAGTTCTTTTGACTTTGCAGGAGTATAGCCTCCATCAAAGAGTGGAATGGAAAGGCCAACGCCAACGGAACATCCATCAGTGCTAGTTGCGTTACTTCCAAAGGGAGTTGGTGAAGTGCCTTGAGCATTGCATCCAGCTGTTAAGTTGATAGAAGGGTAATAAAGAGCAGCTTTGGCTTTCTCGATATCGTATTGAGCGATTTCCATCAAACCATTGTTATATTGTACACTGAGGTTCAGGGTTACAGCTTGATCGATCCATTTTTGCGGGACATTCGGTGAGGGAGCTTGGTATATAATTTTTGCCTTAAGTCGTTTTAACTCAGCCGCATCGATCCCCCAAGTCTGAGATAATACACCTTGGTTTGTGATGAGAGCAGATTCGAGATCCATTTTCTGGGCTTTGGCGACAGCAACTTTTGACTTGGCTTCATCCAAATCAACTTGCGTGGATAAGCCCACTTTAAATTGTTCTTCGACGATTTCTAAGTGAGTTTTTGTAGCCGCAATTTCATCCTCTTTAATTTTAATCAATTCCTGGATTCTTAGAACATCTAAATAAGCTTTAGTGACACGAACAATTAGATCCTGTTGAGCTACAGCATTTCTAACTTCACTGACAGAAGCGGCAAATTGCGATTGGTCGGCTTGAATGATTTGTACGTAGTTAAAGAGCGGCTGAATCAGGGCTAGGCCTCCGGAGAGCGTCCATCCGTTATAGACGGGAAAGTTAGAGGGGTTGATCCATTTCGCACCGTAAACCATTCCTGCGGTGACACTTAACTGCGGGCCCCATGCTTTCGAAAAGTCTGCTTGATAGTGATATTGATTGGCCTCTAGCTCGCTTCGAGAAGCATCCATTTTGCTATCTGTTTCATAGGCATACTGATAGACATTACTAATTGTTAGGGCTCTTGGAGAGGATTTGGGAGACTCTTTCTTGTCCGAGGGTATAGAAAAATCCCTAGCCAGAGCTTTCTTTGGAGCTTTTGCGGCCCAGCTCATCGACATGAAAAGGGAAAGAAACGGAATCAACACGACAAAAAAAACGTTTTTCATACACACTCCATTTGGGTCAGTCAGAAACACTTCAGTTTAACAAGCACAGTTCGAAGAGCATAATTTGTGCCAAAAAGCATTGACCGTAAATGGCATTAGGTTTGAAAGGACCGGTTTTCTGCGTAGCTGTGAGGAACTTTTTTCAGCGTTAGGCCTCAAATTGGGGATTCGGTAATGTGGCAGGGTCT
>CAZYOE010000070.1:0-22852 GCA_964648725.1 uncultured Pseudobdellovibrionaceae bacterium
TGGATCTCAATAGAAATTATGGATTCAAATGGGGTTCAGGCGGATCAAGTAATAATCCACGCGCAGATACTTTCATGGGCCCAACGCCTTTTAGTGAGCCGGAAACAGAAGCCATTAAGACTTTTGTTGAACAGCAAGACAACGCAACTTTACTCTTAACTTTCCACACTTTTTCAGAGTTGATTTTATATCCATGGGGACACAGCTATAATCCTATTTCTGACAATAAAGATGTTAGCGTATTTAAAACGATGGCTCAAAGGATGGCTCAATGGAACAACTACACCCCACAACAGGCCTCTGAGTTATACCAAGCCAGCGGTGACACCACAGATTGGGCTTACGGAACCCAACATATTTTTGCTTTCACTTTTGAATTGGACCCAAAGTTTAGTGGTGGCGGCTGGGGATTTTACCCAGGTGCAGACGTAATACCTGAAGTGGTTAGAAAAAACTGGGAACCATTCCTTTACATGATGGAATACGCAGATAACCCATACAGAGTTTTGAATTCATCCTCGGGTTTATCATTTTAATTGAAGTAAGTTCCAGAGGCTGAAGGCGCACATGAAGTACGTCGGAAGGAACTGAAGTGAAGTCTAACGAAGACTGAAGGAAAAAGATCAAGCCGGAATAGGTTTGTTTTGTGGTGCCCTGGTTATGAGGAGGGGAAAGGGCACCACAAAACAGTTTTTTAAGTTACAATTAGCCTGAAGTTAGTAGTGCCTCCCCTCCACCCTGTCTATCACTCAAAAAAATATTTGAATTTATTTCCCTGAACTCGAGTCTAGGTACCAATACGGAACCTGGTCCTATGGCCTATTTGGATTCATCTGAAAAAGAGTCAAATCAAGACACTAAGCTTCAGCTCAAACGAGGCGTAGAAGAGCAGACTTAAATTACATTTTTCCTGAAAATTGCCGAGAAGAAAGGGTCAACTGGGGTGCGCAAAAACACTCTGGGAATTAAATCGTTTATAGTTTCCCACTGGGAGGTTTTGTGAGTTCAGAAGTTTTCTCCAGTAATTGGAGCAAGATGTCTCCTAAAGAACGTAAAAATGCCCTCGAACTTTTAGTTGGAGGCATTGATCTCCACATAGTTTATATTGATGACGAACAAAGCTTCCACGAAATTGTGGCCGATAAACTTTGTGAACAAGGATTTTCTGCCTTTGTTACAACGGACCCTAGCACAGCCATTGATTTTATAATTAAGCATCGCACAACAATTGCGATGGTGATTTCTGATTTTAAAATGCCGACTATGGATGGCTTTACATTCAGGCAACGGATACAACATATTGCCCCCGAATTGCCGTTCATCATTCTCTCTGGCTATGTCGATCGCGAAACGGCTCTTCGCGGCCTCGAACTCAAAATTGCTGCTTTTCTTGAAAAACCAGTTAGAGACGATGCCCTTCAATCAAACATTATTAAAGAATGCACGCCTCGAATTTTATCGATTAAAGAAGAGCGGGAGCTTCTCCGCGGCTTTACCGATGATGCGGCAAACTTAATTGAACAAGTTGAAGAACTAGTCCTGGAACTGGAAGAAAATCCGAATGATTTGGAATCCGTATCAAAAGTATTCGGTATGATTCACACCATTAAGGGGTCTTCCGGTTTCTTTGAGCCCCGAACCTTGCACACATTTGCCCATCGCTTCGAAGACACACTCAAGGAAATTCAATCAGGCCATAAAGCCCTGAATCACTCCATAATCTCTATTTGGCTGAAATCTTGTGACGTTCTAAAGACTTTGATTGAAGAGTTTAAAACTGGTATTCACAACTCCTATGATATCAATGAGCTAACCAAGATTTTTAAATCAGAAACAGTGGCTTCCGGCCTCGTAGCCAGTAAATCGCAGGCAGACCATGGCGGCTCTGCTCCAGACATACACTCTCCTGCAAGCCAAAAACAGAAAGGTCCGCAAGAACTTAAAGTTTCAGTGACGCTACTGGATGAGTTTATGCAGATTTCTGGAGAGATGACTGTGATCAGAAATATGATCAACAAAATCGTCCGGAGTATTGAAAAACAATATCCTTCCGACAAAGATGTCAGTTTGCTCGGTGAATTGCTCGGTGAACTTCATAAGGTGAACGGTTCAGTTCAATCTAAAATCACTGAGATTAGAAAAGTTCCTGTGAAATCTGTGGTAAAGCCATTAGGAAGAATCATTCGAGATACATCTCAAGCACTGAAAAAAGAAGTAGAACTCAAAATTTTAGGCGACGAAATCCGTATCGACACTTCTGTTGCTGAAGTTTTGTCGAACTCACTCATTCACTTGATCAGAAATTCACTCGATCATGGTATCGAACTGCCGGATGACCGATCAAAATCCGGTAAGCCCTCCCGTGGTGAAGTTAGGATTACCGCTAAAATTAACGGCGAAACGATTCTTGTTGATATCGAAGATGATGGAAAAGGGATCAATCCCGATGCCATTCGCAAAAAACTTGTCAGCAATGGCACTCATAGCCTTGAACAAGTCAATAAGATGTCATTGCCCGATCTTTATCAGATGATCTTTTCAGCTGGGTTTAGCACCGCTCAGCAGATCACTGATATTTCCGGCCGAGGTGTTGGAATGTCGATGGTCAAAGATGTCGTGGAAGCTATCGGTGGAAAAATACTGATTGAATCAAATCTGGGTAAAGGAACCAGGTTTACACTTAGCATTCCGATTCCCAAATCAGTCCTCATCACAAACTGTTTATTTGTAACTTCTCAGAATATGCAGTTTGGTGTTCCCCAAGATCAAATCAAGCGAATTATTAACGTTGAAGAAGCAAAAAATAGAGGTTTCATTGATGTTCTTGAAGGAGCAAAAATACTCAGGGTCGATGATGAGTTATTACCGATCGTCTCACTCCAAAATATTCTCAATGGAGACTTCAAAAATTGCCCGCCAACTTTCGACGAAGGTTATCTTGTTATTCTCTCTGCCAACAATCGAAACTTCAGCCTATGGGTTGACTCCGTTCTGGATGTTGAAGACACCGTTGTAAAAACCATCACTGCAGGGCAAGTTAAAAATCTGGGACTTTATATGGGCGCAACTTTTCTTGGTGACGGATCGATTGGACTTATTCTCAATGTTGAAGGCCTCGCTCTTAAAACCGGGGTTCATTCTGAAAACATGCAAAACTTATTGTCCACAAAAGCAACTGCCGCTGCCGATAACACTCAATCAACCTATACCTTAAATGTCGTTCTGTGTGAACTCGCTAATCAAGGTCTCTATGCAGTTCCCCAACAAAGTATTTTCAGACTTGAAGAATTTGATTCAAAAGCTTTACAACAAAATGGCGCCCACATTGTAGCTCCCTATCGAAATCGCATGATCACCTTTGTTGATCTAAATCGTTTTATAATTGATCCAAGTAATTTCAGTCCCGATGTCGATCAGGATAAGACTATGCCGACTCTAGTTCTACAGCATAAATCTGGGTACATCGGTCTTGTCGTTGGTAAGGTCATCGATTTAGTAACAACTCATGCGCCTCCAGAAGAAGGCACCGTGAAACAACCTGGCTGTGAAGGATGGCTGATCCTGGGTGAAAGATCGGTAGTCTTAATTGATATCGAAGAACTGATCGGAATTATCACGAATAAACACTCAAGGACTTCGGAAAAATCACTGGGGGCATAACGAAAGAAGATTATGCAAACACCAGAGACTGCAGAACTTAGCAGGCCAAGCAGGTCTTGATATTGTTCTATAAGATCAAACAATTTTTATTTTTTTCCTATAATTCTATACTGAGCCCGAACTCCATTGAAACGCCAGGCCCTACTATGTAATCTTCAGTAAACCTACACGGAGGAGTTAACATGAAAGCTCATATTAGAACAATTGTCGTTTTAGGATTTTTAATAGGCATGGGTCATTCACTTTCCGCAAATGCGAACGATGAGGAGAAAGGGACTGAAAAAGTTGCTTCGGCTTCGGTAGAAGCGCTGGGAGAAGTTTTTTACAAAATGCCTGCAGGAAACATTGTTAAAAGAGAAATCACTCTCGTCGTACCAATGCAGGGGAAAGGCGATGTGAGTTTAAAAACATCCACCCAGGAAATAAAGGCTTCCAAGTTTTGGACGGAGCATGCCCATGGAAAAACCATCTTTTATGTGGCCGTTGAAAACCCTCCAGGGGCTCCGGAAAACACCATTGCCCTTTTTAAAGGGAGTTATCTACGTGGCACTAATGTAGCTGTGTATTATGGAGATGTTTATCAAACAGTACAAAGAGGCAAGCTGAAGGATTTCCTAGACCTCATGGGTCCTGGAGGAAAAAAGTTACCTAAAAAACAAAAGAGTCAGATTTATGTTGGAGGCTTTTTCTTTCAGGCTCCAATTAAACAAGATCAACCTGATAAAGGTATAAAAGACGGCAAGGATGGACAAGATGGAACAGATCAGCCGGATAAAGATGAAGTTGAAGATGATGACAAAGATGGTGATAAATGGAATGACTAAATTTTAATAAGTTTACTTCAAAGTCTCCTTACAGCTGTTAACCAATTCTGGCACAACAGCTGTTGAGGCCTTACTCTTTAGAAAAAAAAAGCAGGCCGCGAGGGCCTGCTCTACAAGTCGAGGGTTTTGCTATAAGCCGGATTCTGTCTTTAAAAAGATCCTTGCATATCTTCTTAGAGATCGTCATTCCTCTAGGGCCCTTTTTACAAAGGGTCTCAAGCGATCTGACCCGGAGGCAGGTGCGGGTCGCACTTAAAGCCTCCCTATTTGATCTTGCTCCACACAGAGTTTAGCTATTTTCACTCCAGCGGCTCCCCTAAAAACTCCCGTTCCCGTTTTTAGGCTCAATGCCCTGGACATTCTCTCTGTTCCACTGTTCCTCACCTTGCGATGGAGGGGCGTTACCCCCTGTGTCACCCTATGGAGTCCGGACTTTCCTCAGTAATTACAGATAGTTAAATCATTACCACCGCGACAATCCACAAAACCGAAGGCAGTATAGCACAAACTCTTAAATTCTCAAAACCTGAACCTTTTCTTCAACCGATTTTTCGATTAGGTTTGAGAATATTAATTAAAAGGAGACCCCATGAAGACATTGTTACTAGCTGTCATTGCATTTGTCGCTATTTCTGCTCAGGCCAACGAGGAAAATATCGAACTCTATCACCCTCAACAACCAGTTCCAAACCTAGCACAAAGACCAGCTATTCCAAAATTAACTGCACCTGCTCCGCTTTCTTCTGTTAATGCTGGTGACATTAAACTTCAATGGAGCAAAGTTGAAGAAGCCAGTGCTTATGCGCTCCAAGTTTCTGCAGATCCCATTTTCTTCACGCTTTTAGTGAATGAGCCTCTCTATAAAGAAACTAGCTATACGATCAAAGACCTTAAACTTGAGACAGGTAAAAATTATTACTGGAGAGTTGCTGCCATAAAGGAAGATAATCAACCTGGCACGATTAAAAGCTTGTTTAATCGCAGTAGCTTCACTGTAAAATAGGAGCAATGAAATTATTAAAGCTATTATATTTATTCCTGGTGCTAAGACCATGGCACCAGGCTACCGCCATCGATAGTGAGACGATTTTTCAATCGCTGAACTCTTCCCACATGAAAGTGTGGAGCCGAGAAGACACTCTCAAGTTTGAATCGAATACTTACCAGTTGCACAAAATGGGACTAGCTTGGCTTCCGGTTTTTACCTCAAAGTCAATGGAACAACCTTGCCAACTTGAGCCGTTTCGCGAAGCCTTGCAATTCACTTCGCAACCCGAAGCTGTACTGCAGGAATTCTGGAAAAACTGCGAGCCCATTTGGCGGCAGGATTCCTTTAATTTTTTAACTCATAGCCACGAAGTGCTTCGCAGTGACTTTGAACCCTCGAAGCATCCCGCTGTACGCGTGGTGCATTGGCTATTGCCTAACAATGTCAAAGTCAGAGGGCTTTTATTTTTTAAAGGACCGAAGTCAAGACCCTTAGTGATTCTGCGTCCTGGGATTTTCTCTCATCTTAAAAGCACCATTGCCGAAAGATTTTTAATGATGCAGCTTTTTGAGGACGCACCTTTTCATGTGCTCCTCCTTCCGAGCACCTCTGGTGCAGACTACATTGATGACAATCATCAATTCACTTTTGGGGGTTTTGATGAAGGGCTGCAGACATGGCAAATTTTAGATTACCTCTATGATAAGAACGAGCCACTACATCAATACATAACTAAAATTCATTTAGTTGGAATCAGTCTCGGCGCCCATGGTTTATGGCTAACCAATCTCATCGAGCAGACACTTCGGAATGAGCGTCTTGGTAAAACTTTTCTTCTCTGTCCAGCCATCAACCTCAAACAAACCTACAAAGCCCATAGACAAATGGCACTTTCAGAGTTTTTTGTGCAAGCCTGGTTTCATCTGCGCCTTGCTCCCCAGCGTAAAGAACTCGGCGTTAAGGATGCCGAAACAATTGCTAGTTATATCGATAAACAAATTCATGATTATCAATTGCCAACAGTAAATTGGCCGCTGAAAGATCCCGTTCTTCCTCAGGTGCAAAATCCCTTTTGGACGTGGAATGACTACTGGAAATGGATGCCAAAGTATGACTACAATAACACGTTTATCTTATGGAATGAGGCGGATCCCGTGGTACCGCCCGCGGTGAATGCTGACCTGCTTATGGCGAATCCAGAAGTTTCCCAAAAGGTTCTCTTAAAACTACCTCGTGGTCTGCATTGTTCATTGCCGGCATCCTATCAATGGCCTTTCGTTTCTCTGACTATACGAGGCTATTTGGACAAAGAATCACTTTCAGTTGGTAGTTTGGCCTGGCAAAAATCATACCCCGAATCTTCTCTAATTAGCTCGGTGACTTTGCAACAAATGGAACTTGTTGAACAACAATTTAAAGTAGAAGTTTTAACACGCTTTAAAAACCCTTTACTGCCACCGCGAATTCAAATTGTAAGATTACCCACTCTCATTAGCGACCAGTCTTGGGTACTTTCCGATTTCAATGAAACTCTTAAAGGAAGTATTCTTCGCGAATTGTCTGGCCGCCTGAAGTGGAGTCAAGACGATCATCAATGGACGTTGAGCTTCTTAGCACTCACTAAATCTGAGTAAACGCCTAGACTCTATGCCAGGGCCATTTCAACAAAATCTATAGTAGGTCGCGAAACTGACTGTAAACCCTCCGCAAATCCGCCAAATTGAGTGCCCCTTTAGCTTTCGTCTTTGCTCCTCTGACTAAGAAAAATGCTAGCCCAAGGCGAAGAACACTAAAAAGTTCCGCTAAGAGTTCGGCATCGGACTTTGAAATCTTCAGAGTCCGCTCAATTTCTTTTGCCAGTTTTCCAGAATGATAATTGAAGGTTTCCCGTACAATGCTACCAATAGGACCCAATGATTCAAAATAAACAAAAATCAGGGGAATCAAACGTGGGTGTAACTGCGCCTGCTGCAAAAAATGTAGCGTATCTTCACGAATGAGGTTTTTTAATTCCTCAGTAGAACCAGAGGTATGACTGCGACGATGCCGGAAGAGTTCCTTAATGTAGTGTTCACTGGTCTTTTTGATCAGCTCTTCCTTAGACTTACCAATATATTTATAAATCCAGGGACGAGAAACTCCGCTAATTCGGGAAAGTGCAGAGTGATTGACCCCTGCTAAACCTGCATGGGAATTTAAAATTGCCAAAACGGCTTCAAAGACATCATCAAACTTTTTTTCTTTAGAAGACTGACTCATGATTCTCCTTCGTTCCGTTCCATTTAGATTAACACTCGACTAAGACCATCTTGAAAGGTTTCCCGTCAAAAAAAACATTCCTAGACCTTTTTACAGGTTGCACGATAGCCCTTGTTCATTGCCTTGGTATTCGAAGCAAGCTAAAAATATAATATGCTAAAATCCTTTAACTTATTTTTTATTACGATCTTTTTTGCCAGCGTTGCTCTGGCTCAATCAGAGACCCCGTTACCAACAAGTTTACCTCCTGCAGTTCCAGCGGGAACTCCTGTTCGAACAAAAGTCAAAAAGCGTATAAAGCGAGTACCGACTTGGGATAACTCTTGGACGACGAACTTGTGGTTCAAGGCCTCCGCCACCGAACTACAGAAGACTCCCTTTGTTGCCGATGGTTCCTCCTTTGCCACACCAAAACAATCCGTCGGGCTACTTCTACAGGAAAACTTCCGAACCCAGAAAAAGAATGTTCAATGGATTTTTCGCCCATCCATTGAAGTCAAACAAGACACTTACACTCGCTATCCTCTCTCTGAGAATAAAGCTCGCAACAAGCTCGATGTGCGTTTGAATGAGCTCTTTGTGCAAAGAGATCTCGGCAGTGCCTGGATCATCGCATTTGGAGTGCAAAACTACCAATGGGGGCCTGCTGAACTGATGAGCCCAAGCAATCCTATTTTCCACCTCGCCGTGGACTCGCAAGATTCCACTTATCAGGCTCGGGGTCATTCAATGCTCAGGCTCAACTACTCCCCTGATGGTGACTGGAGTTTTGTGACTCTGTTTGAATTTGCCAAGAATGAAGAGAAGAACTTTATAGTCGACGAAAATTTTTCTCCAATGGGGCTAATCAAGGCGGAATATCGTCTTCCTACTGCGACGGATTATTTAGGAGTCAGCTTGGGTAACGAGCAAATGCATGATCCTTTTATTGGCGAATACGGAAACTTCACCTTTGATGAATCTTTTTCTGTCTACTTTGATCTTAAACAAACTGCCGTGTCGCGACGTTATTACCCTCATGTGGACTACGGCCAGGTTCCCCGCATGAATCTTTTTACCTACCATGGCTCTATATACATGTTGAGCGTCGTAGGTATTCGCATTGAAATGGAGGACTTTGATTTTCGTTGGGAAGAAATCTCTAATGAACTCGGCTTTTCGTCCACGGAAGTTGATCAGATCGGGCTTTCTATGTCGCCACTAAGTAGCATTGCCGTGCAAAACCAAGAACGCTTTCTCTTTAGTGGCCGTGAACTCATTTCTAAAAACTATTCGTACCTTTCGATTCGGTTTCCAAATCTGATTCGTTGGTTTGATTCCAATTTGTCGGTGCGAGCCTTGCAAACTCACCGCGATAATACAGGCAATGCGACTCTTAACTGGGAAGGAACCTGGAGAGACAATTGGACTTTTTTCATGAATGCTCAAGCTACCTACGGTAAAAAAGACGGGGAAATGACCTTGCTCTACAAAAGTAAATTAAATTCCGGTATCAAGTACACTTGGTAAAAGGATTAAACAATGCAGTCTGGACAGTTTAAATTTCAAATTTTTGAGGTCAGTCATTGGGACGACTTTGCTCCGCAAAGCCATCTGGGACCAAATGACATTCATATTTGGAGAGTCTCGAAGGTTCCAGAGAAGTCTATCGGCTCATTAAACGTTTGTATTTCCCTCTTCAGACATTATCTAGGATCGAACTACTCTATCTCACGCAATGAGAATGGCAAACCCATCGCCTATTTAAATGGTTCCGTTGAACATGAAATTCAGTTTAATATTTCGCACACGAAAAGCATTTTTGTCATTGCCTTTGTTGCCGCTCATTATATTGGTATAGACATTGAAGATATCGGCACCAAGCGCCCTTGGAAATCTCTTGCCGAGAGATTTTTTGCACCCCAGGAGGTTCAACAGCTTCACGCTGCAGATGAGTCCAAACAGCTGGATTTATTTTTTCAACTGTGGACATTAAAAGAAGCGATGATTAAATGTCTTGGAATTTCTATATTCACCGGTATTGGTCGCGCTCACTTTTTCATTGAAAAAAACAATATTAAGTTAATGTCTCCGACATCTGAGGATCAGGCCCTTCGCTTTTTTTATCATAAAGACTCTCACTATTTTTCAATGGCACTAACACCACGCGCTTAACATTTTTTATTCTTCATCATTCAAAAGTGACTCTTCTCGGTATGCCAGAAGTACAAAATATAAAAACTTGATCCCCTGACACTCTGCTCGTAGCGGTATATTGGATTTCCCATCTGGCACTCGGATTGCGAGTAGACCCATCGAGATGGAAGTAGACAACCTTGTATTTACTTCCCTGTGACAAGAGGAGACATTATGTTGCAAGCATTACATAAGCTAGGTGAAGGATTTTTAGCAGGTGGTATTTGGATGTGGGCGATCTTGGCCTGCCAAATTTTTTCGATGGCAATTATTGCCGAACGGATTGTAGCACTCTATGTACGCCGCAAACCAAACCAGCTCAAAAAAGTTCAACCCTTCGAAAAAACTATCAAGTCTGGAAATCTTGATGGTCTTATTGATCAATCAAAAGAGATAAAGAGTTCAGACCCTATTGGTTACGTAGCTCTTGTTGGAGCACAGTCCGCACAGAGCTTTGGTGGTAAAGAGGAAATCCAACTTAAAATGGACGAAGTTCTTGTGGATACAAGCCAACGTCTCGATAAAAACACTGGTTTCCTCGCTACTATAGCGAACGTCAGTACCCTCCTTGGCCTTCTTGGAACTATCATCGGTATGATCGATGCATTTAGTTCATTGAGTGCAGCTTCAGCTGCCGACCGCGCTACATTACTTGCCCAAGGTATCTCAATGGCGATGTACACAACCGCCTATGGACTGATCGTCGCTATTCCATCGCTAGCCGCTTATTCGATCCTACAAAATCGCAGTACAGCGCTTATGGAAGACCTGAATAAGGCCGCAATGAAACTCTATATTTGGCTGACTTATTCATTTGAATCAGTACCTGCAACTAAGTCAAAGACAACTAATAAGGCGTAAGAATAACGAATCGAATTAACAAAACTGTAAAAAGGGTGCCGTTATGAACACAAAATCCAAAGAACTCGATTTCGAAGTCAATTTACTACCGGTTCTTTCTGTTTTGTCGATTTGCATTTGTTTCTTGCTGACCACTGCCATTTGGACACGAATGGGATTCATCGGCATCAATCAAGCTATTGGCGATGAACTTCCTTCGATTGGTAAAACCAGTGGCCAATTCGTGCTGCAGTTGAAAAGTGGAAAAGACTCCTCTCTTCTCTCGGAAAAAGTGATTCTACCAGCACGAACTGGTCAATTTGACTGGCCAAAGTTTCAATCGGAAATCAAGCGTTTTGTTAGCATTGCTCGCACAAAAACCGTGATCGTGATGCCAGAAATCGGTGTGAACTATGGCCAAACCATTCATTTACTTGATCAGCTCAAAGGTCTATCGCTCCAAGTTGGATTGGCCCCTGCGATTAAAGGAGTTCGGTAATGGCTCAGTACTCACTACTTAATCAAACAACCCGCCAGCCCATGATTTTGGGACAATCGCACTTACGTCCTAAGGGCTCAAGCATAAAAAAGAAGGCCGCTACGGTGATGATCACATCACTGGTAGACGCATTCTCAATCTTAGTTATTTATCTTCTTTTTGGGCCCGCGATTACTGGAGAAGGCGTCAGTCCTGAACTGGGAGTGCAATTGCCCGTGGCCTATCAGAGTCAGCTCACAGATCAGGAAACCAGCTTGGTCCTTAAAAATAATCGCTATTATCTTCAAAACCAAGAAATCAACACCGCACAGCTTGGTCCTGCCTTGAAACGGGTTGCCGCCCAACTTGCGCACCTTAAAGATAAAGCTCTCGTGATTATTGCGGATCAAAAAAATGATATTGAAAAGCTTAATCCTGTGTTGATCGCAGCGTCTGAAGCTGGTCTTAGCCAGCTTCGCTTAGCAGTAGAACACCAGGGGGAGTAATTTATGAAGCGAGGAGTAACCGTAATAAAATCCTATCTACTCGTCAGTATTTTACTGATGCTCGGTTATTCATTTTCGCTCCATGCTGAAAAAATGGATCTCGAAGCACATGATCTCGTGATTGAAAAGCTCGAATCCAGTTTGAATACGATCTCTTCAAACGACCAAAATATTGATAGTATTGGTTTAAGACTACAACTCGCAAACTTATATTCCGACAAGGCTCGACTTTTACTCATTGAAGAGGGCCATAGGCCTTGTGATAACTGTTTGAAGTCAAAACAGTTTCGTCAAAAGGCAATAAATCTCTATAAAGGCATTTTAGGTAAACTCAATGGCAATGAGTCAGACCAGGTTTCACTTCAGTTAGCTCACTTATTAGAAACGACCGATCAGTCCAAAGAAGCCCTTAATATCTACAATAATCTTATTAGCAAAAACAACAGCAACAAGAAAACTCTCGCCCAAGCCTATTCAAAAAGAGCCGGAAATTACTTTGCCGATGGAAAGTTTGATCAAGCTCTTGCTGATTTCCAAGTTGTTTTAAAAATGTCTCCGGAGCAAGAACGTGGAGCGACTCTCCATAAAATCGCATGGGCTTATTACAATAAAGGCGAAATTGATCTAGCCATTGCCAAATTACTAACAATTTTAAAAAATGAAACCCTTTTAAAGCAATCAACAGAAGAGGGTTACCAATATAGTGAAGGCTTTCATAGCGAAGTGGCCCACGATTTAGCCCTTTTTATGGCGAAAAATAAAATTACATCAACCTCTCTGGACCAGTTAGTTGCTGTAAGTCCTCGCGAAGATGTAATTAGTAATCTTCTCTATTTAGGCGATGAAGCGGAACGCGTTGGGCAAACAGAAGGCGCACCGCTGGCATGGGAAAGAGCACTCAAAATGGAAGGATTTCCGTCGGAAAAGAAACTTCCGGTTCTTATTAGTATTGCCCGCTACCATCGAGACAATTTCCGCTATCCAAAAGCAAACAACTTCTTTCTGCAGGCGCTGGAGCTTGCTCAAAGCACCTATGGTAGCAGTTTAGGAACTGAGAAGTGCGAAGCCATTTGTGCGGAGCATTCGAGGAGTTTAAAACAGTTTTTAACTCAATGGGAAAAACAAGCAGTCAAGTTAACAAAACCTCAGGGCGTAAAAGATTCACAGATGGCCCTTATTCAAGCCTATGAGATTTATCATAAATTTCAGAATAACGACTACGAAACTCAGCTTTGGTTAGGACAGCTTTCGCAAAAAATAAAGCAACGAGAGCCCGCGCGCAAAGCCTACTCCCGTGCGGCTGATCTGATCGCGAACTCTGCGAATAAAGATTCTGCTTCTTCAAAAAAACTTCTAGAATCTTCCCTGTTGGCTGAAATTGAACTCGCTGAATCTTCAAGTAACCCAACTTACCGTTTTGAAGCCTATGAACACTACTTAAAACTGAATCCGACAGGGCCAGCAAGTGCGAGCGTTCGTTATCAGAGAGCAAAACTCTTTTACGATCAGGGTAAAGTCGATCGGGCCTATGCACTTTTCGATGAAATCGTGAGCGATGAAAAGTTCACTAAGAGCGATCTAAAGCTAAAGTCGGCTCATTTAGCCTTAGACTCTCTGGTTCTGTTGAAAGAGATAGAGACTTTAGAGCAAAAAAGCTTGGAATATGGCACACGATTTCCGAAGGAACGTACTGAGTTTCATAAAATCTCCCGTAAGGCGGGTCTACAAATTGTACGATTGCTCGCAACTAAAAAGGCTTCAGTCAGTGAGGCTGAAAAAGCCCTTGCTAAACTTGAAACCGTCACTATGCATGGTAGCGATGCGAATGAAACCAAATCTTATCTGCGCATGAAAATTGATCTCGCGACCAAGGCACAAAATTGGGAATCAGCGCAGTTGAACATTACTAAGTATTTGGCGCGCACGGACCTCACTGAATCTGAAAAAGCTTGGGCTTTTAATAAACGACTTGCAATGGCTGAATTACTTTTAGATTTCAGATTAGCTTATCAAACAATATTAAAATTGAACCTTGCCAAGTCTAGCAGCCCAAAAGACTTACTGAAGGGCGCCTTACTGGCCGAACTCAACAAAGCTGATGCTAGACCATGGCTTGAAAAAGTAATCATATCAAAAGCTGCAACGAGAGAACAGATTCAACTGGCAAAAGCTCAGCTCATTCGTTTGGCTAAGAATCCATGGAAAGCTCTTCATACCCACGCATCTTCACTTTCGTCCTATCCAAGTTTGATGGCCGGACTGGCTCTAGAGTGCTTTGATCAAGATGCCAATTTTACGGAAGCCCGTTGGGTGCTCGGTATCAGAGGGGTCAAATCCACCTGGGCTGGCCAAACACTTCAGAGAATTCTTAGCTTGAATGATCTGCAGATAAAGGCGCAGGCAGTGAGCCAACTGAGACTCAACTCCCGCACTGATGTACTCATCGCTTCTACCCTGAGGCAGCGAATGAAATCCTTAGCGGATCTCAAAAATTCATTGAGAGCGGCACAACGTCAACAAGATTGGACCTTACAAGTAATAGCGGCGGCACTGTTACGTAACGAGAACCAAAGACTAGCTAAGGATATCGAATTGCTCCCAATTCCAAAACGCCTAAACGAGTCAGAACGCAAAATGTATTCTAATGAGTTAATAGCACAAGCGAGCCCCTTCAAGAAAACTGCGGCGGAGCTCGACCTATTTCTCACTTCTTCCTGGCAAGACGAGAGATACATCAATTTGCTCTTACAAAAAATTGAAATTAACGATCGAATTCGTTCACTTCTCATGAATGAATTGCGAAGTCTTGCGGCTTTTGCGCCAGCGTCGTTAGTAAAAAACATTAAAGCGAAACTTGCAGAATTCAAGAGTCGACCAACGAACAAAGAAATCACTTCCACCCAAGACGAACTTCGTAAAGATCCCTTCGATCTTGGCCTCCAGGAGCAACTTATCAGCATGGAGAAAAAACGTGGAAATCAAAGCATGGTCGTATTTCTGCAAGCTCGAATTAATAGCATTAAGGGAGGTCAGCTATGAAATGGATTTTAGTAATCACGCTTGTGATGGTCACAGCCTTATTGGGTGAGGCCAAGAGTAAAAAACATTCGGCTAAAAAAACGACCAAGCCCGTCGCTAATGCTGATTCGCGCAAGCTCGAAAAAAGCATTTTCTTTAGCGACCGTATGGTTAAAGGAAAACACCAAGTTCCCGGTGAAGGGATTGTAACTGTTGAAAATGAAAAGCCTGTTTTTAATCTACTCTCTATTCGATCTGATTTTACGAATCGGAGAGAAAAAGAACGACAGAGAGATTAAGGAGCACCATGAAAATATCAAATTCAAACAAATTGCTCATTCTAAAAGATAAGTTTGGTCACCCTTTACGAATGATCCAAACTCAAGGCTCTGCTCTCCATCTTGTGAAAAATATTGAGACCAAAAGACTGGAGTTGGTGGACGCAGATTTTGATTACCAAGAGACGCACACTTTACTGCAAGAAATTTCTCTTGATAAACAAAAAGAGTCTATTAATTTAAAAAATATTGGCATACTAACAATGCACGAAGTTGGCACTCACAGTGCACTTGATCCACAGCCGTTAAGAGATGACGAGCCCTACTTTCCACATTTAATAAAATGGAGCTCAAGTGCCAACGGTGCTGTCATTAGTTTGCTGGTACTTTTCGCTTTTTTGATTCCCAATAAGGAATCAAAGCTGGCAGAAAGAACAGAGGCTTTGGTTACCATTCAATTGGAAAAGCCCGAGCCCGCTTTGCCTCCACCTCCAAAGGTGTCAAAGCAAAAGCAAGTACCCCCTCCATTATCAGCAAAACAAACTGTTAAAGTTGTTCCTCGCACCAACAAAAAGAAGTCGTTGGTTGTCGCGAATAAGTCTGTTCGTAAAACAAAACTCCACGCGCGAGCAAATCCCTCAGCGCCAAAAAATTTCCAACGACTCGGAAGTCTTAGCGCAATTTCTGGCGCGCTTAAAGGTTCCCGTCAGGGAATGGGCTCAGGACTTCGTTCTGCCGGCGGCGGCACGGGTGGCTTTGGCCGCGGTGCCGGTATGGGGCGCGGCAATGGAACAATGGGACACGGGCATGATTCAGGTGGTGGTTACGAGCAAGCTCTCTATGGAAAAGGTCTCATCGCCGGTCAAGTAGGCGGTGGTGGCGGAGGCTTTGGCAGTGGCTGGGGCGAAGGAACTCGCGGCTCAGGCGGATTCGGCACTAAAGGAAGAGGTGGCGGCCATGAAGGGTATGGGACTTCCAAAGTTGGAACGATGGGTGTTGCTCGATTCACTTACCCCGTTCGCGACGAAGCCGTAGTTGAAGGCGGTCTCGATCGCGAAGCTGTTGATCTCGTGGTCATGAAAAACCTCGGCCAGATTATTTATTGTTATGAATTGGGATTGCAACAGAAGTCAGGACTTCGCGGACGCGTTCAAGTTGACTTTACCATCAATGGTCAGGGCCGCGTCAGTCAATGTTCGGTCGGAAGTAGCAGCTTGCGCTCGGCCCAGGTTGAAAGTTGTATGTTAAATAAAATCAAAACGTGGAAGTTTCCTCACCCAGTGGGAGGCGTCAGTGTTGATGTTAACTATCCGTTCGCTTTACAGCGAGTTTCACAAAACTAAATGAGAGGAGCCTCAATGGATATCTTAAACTTACATAACGCTACAAAGAGAATTCCTTCGGCCATTGGATCAGGAATATTAATCCTTGCGATGTTCACCTTGGCTGCTTGTGGATCTCAATCTTCGAATTCCTTACAGAAGTATTCGAAATTGCGAAAAACATTGGGACCGGTTCATAATTCTCCCACACCGACTCAAACTTATTTGCCTTCGGATCTTTTTCTTTTAGAAGTAGATCCTTCAACACCGAGCAACTTCACGGTGGGCCAAAAAAATGTTTTGCGTTTTCGCACAGCTCTTAACTTAAAGGGCACAAAATACCGTTTGGTTTCTCGCGATTTACCTCGAAACTCTGAGCAACTCAAAGACTTAGGCCAAGGAATTTGGGAATTTGCATGGACTCCAAACCCAGAACTTATTCCCCACAACGTCAATGAGCCCATCCATGGTGCTTTCCATGTCTCTTTGGATATTTATGAAGTGACCGATCTTCAATCGAAAAATCTGGTGCAAACTCTAGCGACTGAGCGTGAAGTACGCTATAACCTATTACGCTCTGGATTATCTCCTGAAATCACTGAAATTGGCGGTGTAGCCCCTTATCCTCAAGTGACAAAGTTGAATGAAGGTGATGTTCTTAACTTAGTTATTATTGTGAAAGATCCAGCGTCAACTCCAACACAAAAACCCAGACTGTTGCCTATCGTGATTCCAAATAGAATCACAAAAGAACAGCGAGTGATTAGCGGCCATGGCTTTTTGTTTTTGGAAACCGAACCGACAATGATTCAGTCCGGTGTCTGGCAATTTAAAGCCATCTTTGATACTAAGAACAATTCTGTTCCAGAGTACAGTATCGAAGGCGAGCCAAGCGCGGCTCCGAATATTTTAGCTAATTTGAATTTGCAAGTGCTCAGTGCAAACCGAACGCTGTCGGTTGAAAAGACGCTGACTTTTGAGATTACTTATCGCCGCGAACTTTTGAAACCTGCTTTTCGGGCTAATCCCGAAGTTCAAACGGTAGGTCAAAATTCAACTTGGACCTATTCGTTCGAAACTTATTTGCCGTCGGTGGTGGGAACAATGACCACTTATCTTTCCGAAGAAACCGTGAAATTACTGGGTACTCCAAAAATGACTTGCAAGAATAACAAGAAAAGCTCCTCCCAACAAACATGTAAAATTGATTGGAAAGTTCCTTGCAGCGTTGCTCCTGGTGACATCACCATAAAAGTAATTGCAGCGGCAGAATACCAAGGTCAGAACACTTCCACTGAGCTACAGAAAAAGCTGGCGATCAGTGAAAATATAAAGTGTTCAAAGCCAACTCCGGAAGTTAAAGCGGTTCCTTTAGAACAAGCGCCATTGCCTTCGACTCCGAAAGTTGAACCAAAAATTTTGGCACCAAAGTCAGAAGCTTCAAAGTCGGTGGAGCCAAAGGCGACGACTCCAAAGTCTACTGCGCTTAAAACCACTGCGCCAAAGGCTAAAACAAAGAAGGCGGCAATGACAAAGAGTAAAGCGCCAACAAAAACGACAAAAAAACCAACCACAACACCGAAGCCATCGACTTCAGGAGGTAGCAAGTGAGAAAGCGCACGCTATTTATTATTATACTTTCACTCGCCGGTTGTTTGATGACGCAAATACTTTTTGCGGCGGATTGGAATTCTTTGGGCTCCAGCGAAGCCATTCTGAATAAAGCCCGCGCCCTCGATCCGAATAACAAAGTCAGAGTCGTACAAAAGCGAGCAGTTGATCGCGACCTGCGTTTTGAAATCAGTGGTCACTATGGAATGATTAACGGAGGAGATTCCTACGTTAAAACCCAATCTGGTGGCGGCCAGCTTGAATTTCATATTAATCCGAAGTGGTCATTGGGTCTCCGTTATGACACTTACTTCAATGTTCTAACGTCGGAAGGCGAAAAAATTTATAATCAAACTGAAACTAATATTGCTAATGGCAATCAAGCCAGCCTTCCCGAAATTGATTTTCCGGTCAATTCTCAACTCGCTACAGTGAGCTGGTACCCGATCTATGGAAAATTGAATTTATTTGATCAGGCGGTCACCCAGTTTGACCTATACCTGATGGCAGGTGCGGGAATGATTAAGTTAGATTCAGGCAACCAATCTACATTGACCTCGATCGGAGGCGGAGCAGGATTTTGGTTCAGCCAGCACATTATGGCTCGCTGGGAACTCCGTTACCAGGGCTATAAAAACAAAGTCTACTCCAGTGATCCCCAAGTAAATTCTATGGCCATGCACCTTAGCTTAGGATTTTTATTATGAAAACTATCGGTCGATTCCTCACCTTTACCAGTTTCGTTGCGTTAACTGCTAGTGGACTTTTAGCCTCGGCGGTTGTGCCTGCCGAAAAGAAGCTGATGGACGACGCCCGCTCCGCCTATGCTGCCGGTAAACTCGATCTAGCTCTTGAGACTTACAATAAGATTCCTCAAACATCGGATTACTGGGTCGAAGCTCTCGAAGAAAGAGCTTGGACGCATCTACGGAAGGGTGAAAATGATAAAGCCCTTTCACTGATTACAACTTTGACCAGTGATTTATTAGCTCCGCAAATTGGACCAGAACCTTATTTTTTACGAAGCATGATCGACTATCGCCTTTGTAACATTAAGGGAATTTTTCAGGACTTTGAACTCTTCAAGAAACGCTTTAAAAGCCGCGCTGATGAAATGGGAAAACTTAAAACCAATCAGCAGAATCTTGGTACAACAAAAGCTCTTGAGGTATTGAAAGCAAAAAAAGCGAGCCTTGCTCAGCTCAAGGCTGACGATTTTGGTTCGGAGATGCAGTATCTTCCCCGTTATTTCTATCGCGATAAAACGATTCAGGCGGCAGTCGATACCGATAGCGATCGACGTATTTTACAGCGCCTCAGCCAACTCGCTGAAGATGACGTTAAAGAAATAGACCAGTTCCTACAAAAGATGCATTTGCTGGAATCCCAAGTGGTTCAACAAGTTTTCGCTTACAACAAACAATTGCATCAAAAGCGAGAAGCGGAATTTTCCAAACGCGATAAGAATAGTCTGGTGTTTCCATACAAGCCTGATGATGGTGATATCTGGATTGACGAAATCGATAGTTTTGAAGCCGCTACCACTGAATGCCCTGTTGACCCTTTAAAGGGAGCAACTTTATGAGATCTCATATTGTAAAACTCAGCGTTTACTTATTTGTTGCGCTTACTTTGGCAGCTTGTGATCATTCTAATTCGCGGCGTATGACCCCTCCCGAAGAATACGCACAGGCAGAACTTAAAAATGAAATCACGGTTTTAAAAAACTCTAATGCGGTCGATATCCTCTTTGTGGTTGATAACTCTGAGAGTATGGAGCTTCATCAACAAAAGTTAGCCGCTAACATCCAGCACTTTGTGAAGTCCTTTGAAGAAGGGAATCAAAAACTCGACTACCACATTGGCATCACTCCGATTTTTGATTCCGTTCGCTACGGATCAATCATTCATGACTTTAATCCCAATGGCTTTCTCCTTCCTCTGAACGGTGAAACTGGAGATAAACAAAAATACTTTTATACTCGAGAACACCAAGATGTTGGACTTTTGGCACGAAGTATTCATATTGGAATTAAACGGCTCAAAAATGAGAAAACCGGAAAATACCAGGGCCCTGAGTTTGAAGAAGCACTATCCCCGATTTATGCGGCTTTCACCGAACCAGCCCTTTCTTCGCCGAGCAACCAAGGTTTTTATCGTCCAGAAGCTCGCCTCGCGGTGATTATCATCACTGATGCAGACGATGCCAGCCCAGGATTATCGGGGGCTGACTTGGATTACTTTTTAAAGAAACTTAAAAACGATCCTGCAGGAGAAAAAATTTCGACCTTTGGAGTTTTAGCACGTCGTGGTGTTTGTGCGAAGATTGACTACGGAATGTTAGACCTACCTCAGCGTATTCTGGACTTTCTTGATGCTAGTGGGGGGCGAGAGCTCTCCTTGTGTGATGGGAATTTTGCTGAAATGCTCACCACCATTGGACAGCAAATCCAGCAAAAACTGCCGAAGCAAACTTTTTTACTTCAAGGCGTGCCCGAATATGGAACCTTGAAGGTCTTTATTGGCGGTGTCGAACTTGCCCCAGGGCCTCAGACTTGGTCTTATGATCCTAATCGCAATGGGGTAGTGATCAGAGCCGTTCCAAAGGGAAATAGACCTGAAGACCTCGTCGTCACAATCAAATACACAAAAGTGAATATGCAAAATCTGAAAAATGGTCGTGCAAAACGTTATCAGGTCCAGTAGCAAAGAGACACCACTCAAATTCTAGTATTTTAGAGCCTTCAAAATTTAATTTTGAGGGCCGAAATCATTTTGCAATATCTCCTGAAACCGACTATCGATGAAAGTTCAAGGAGATCGCTCATGAAAGACTATATTACCATGCGACTACAGTCCAAAGAGGTCTTTGGACACCCCTCTGGCCTTTACGTTCTTTTCTTCACTGAAATGTGGGAGAGATTTTCTTATTACGGGATGCGTGTTCTTCTCGTTTTATACATGACCAAATATCTTTTATTAGACCCAGCGAAAGCCGCTGACGTTTTTGGTTACACAACGCTCGAGCACTTTCTGGTTGGTATTTTTGGACCGATGAATGTTCAGCAGATGAGTTCGCAAATTTATGGTCTCTATACTGGGTTTGTTTATTTCACTCCTGTATTTGGTGGGATGCTTGCCGACCGAGTTCTTGGGCAGAACAAAACTGTTTATGTTGGTGGAATTTTAATGGCGATTGGCCATTTCTTGATGGCCAGCGAAAAAATGTTTTTATTAGCGTTGCTGTTTTTGATCTTAGGTAATGGTGCTTTTAAGCCAAATATCTCGACCCAAGTTGGAAACCTTTATAAAGAAGGCGATCCTCGCCGCGATTCTGCCTTTACCATTTTTTATATGGGTATTAACTTAGGAGCTTTTCTATCTCCGTTGATCTGCGGAACACTTGGCCAGACTCTCGGTTGGCATTGGGGCTTCGGTGCAGCAGGTGTCGGGATGTTGTTGGGACTTTTGATTTATTGGCTTGGCGGTAACCTCATCCCTCGTGATGACAAACACCACACTTTTGAGACTTCAACTGAGGCAAAACGTCCATTAACTAAAGAAGAGTGGTTTTCTGTTGGTGCCCTCTGTTTACTTTGTTTTTTAAATATCATGTTCTGGGCTGTGTATGAACAACAAGGAAACACGCTTCAATTATGGGCTGACGAGAGAACTGACTGGAACCTTCTTGGTTTCAATGTTCCTTCCTCGTGGTTCCAATCTTTTAACCCATTCATGATTTTTATTTTTTCGCCCTTGTTGATTGCGCTTTGGACCAAGCAATCTAAAAACAAGAACGAACCTTCTTCAGTGATGAAAATGGGACTTGGTTGTCTGCTTTGCGGTATTGCTTATGTGGTTATGATAATGGCTGCCAAATCAACTCCAGCAGCGGAAAAAGGCTCCGTTCTGTGGCTGCTTGGCACGGTTTTCTTCTTCACTATCGGCGAGCTTTATTTGTCTCCTATTGGACTATCCTTGGTGACTAAGATCGCGCCGCGCCCAATCCTCTCGATGATGATGGGTGTTTGGTTCTTGTCGAGCTTCTTCGGCAACTACATGTCGGGATTTATTGGCATGTTCTATACCAAAATGTCTTCAGATGGATTCTTTATGCTCCTAGCTTTTTTAGGAGTTCTCACCGGCATGGTGTTCTTTGTTACCAGACGACCACTGGAACGGGCGATTGGCAAAGACGTTTAGATTGTGTATTCAAGGGTCTTCGCTTGCATGCCAGGCGAAGTCCCCTTTCTTCTTTATTGAATTTCAAACAAATCCAGATTTAAATTCACAATATCTTCCGCCACTGACGGCTTAGCAATTTCATTAACTTCTTTTATAAAAGCCACCGCTAACTCTCGCACCTTAGCAAAATCTCTTTTAGAAATCGAAATCTGTGCTGTGTACATCAACTCATCATCGCTGACAGCTTCGGCCTTTTCCATGGCTCTGATTCGCCAATTCAAATGGTGGCGGGTTAAATGCGGTGATCCCTGTGGCACAAAGGTGGATTGAGTGCCCATCGCAAAACGTCCCTTAGACTCTTTGCAGAGTTGCGAGTCACACAAAAAATGCAAGATTTCTGCTGCTTTGGCACGACTTAAATCGAACCTTTGCGTGACATCTTCCAAGGTTACCCCTTTTTCTTCGGTCGAGGAAAACAAGTGAACTGCAGAGAAAAGCCACGAAGAATAGAACACAGATTTTTCTGCATCCGACAAATTGCGATCGTGCTTGATGCGGGCGGAAAGTTTTTTGGATGCCGTTCGCAACTCCTCAAGTTTTTCCTGCAAGTGCTTTTTCAGTATGTAATTGCCAGCCCTTGAGAGTTGAATCAGATTGCCTCTCTACCAATTAGTGGGGTGTAGTCACGTGCCAATACCAACTATTTGT
>CAZYOE010000071.1:0-22852 GCA_964648725.1 uncultured Pseudobdellovibrionaceae bacterium
CAGAATTTTGATAAATGTGCATAAATCCGAGTCCGTTTTCTTCAGGTAAGATCATATCGTGCACAAGCTAAACTTGTTTACGAATCAAGGGCATCCAACTGGGGATCGCCTTCTATTTTTAAGTCAGTTCAACCAAATCAAAAATACTAGCTGAAGCTGATTATAATACTTCATGATTCTTCTTGAAGTGTTATTTTGAATGAATTTATGGTTAAAATCAAACACATCATCTTGTCTAATTTGCGAAAGATAATCTTAGTTTGGTAGGTATATGTAATTCTTCGTCTTTTGACAGTATCAGAATTGAGTGTCACAATCACAGTTAATTGATCGTATTAAGCTATAGAAAGGGCAAGAAACAAATATATGCAAAAAGATAATCTTTCCGATGAGGAGCTTATGGTGCTTTACCAAAAAGGTGACTTTTTTGCCTTTGAGATTTTGTACAATCGTCATTCTGGTCGAATTTATGAGTACCTAAAGAAAAAGGTTTCCACGACCGAAGTTGCTCAAGATCTATTGCAGGAGGTATTTTCTAAAATTCATAAATCCCGTGATAGTTATAATAAACAGTTTCCCTTTTTACCTTGGGTGTTCACAATAGCACGAAACACGGCATTTGATTTCTTCAAGTTGAGAGAAACTAAAATTTCAACTAAATCAGATTCCTCACCCGAATTGTTAAATTCCTTAGCTGGTGAAGTTGAGCAATCTGAACCAACTCCAGTGCTTGGAAAAATCTTAGAGAAACTCCCTCAAATGCAAAAGCAAGTTATTGAACGCCGCTATTTAGATGAATGGTCTTTTGAGCAAATAGCTTCAGATGTTGGTACATCCGAAGAAAACGTGCGACAGCTCGTCAGTCGAGGGCTCAAAAAACTTCGTCTTTACTGGCAACAAGGAGGTGGCAAATGACCGTAAAAGACGCTGAAAAAAACTGGTTGAAAGAATTTAACGAATTTATGGAGTGCGATTCGGCCACAGTTCCACGTCAGCTCTCAAAAACAATTCTAGACTCAATTCAACGAGACATGAATCCTTCTGCTTGGTCTGTTTTTAGTAAGTTATTTGCTGTACAGAGTATTGCTGGAACCCTCTCTCTACTTGTGTGTAATCAATTTGGAATAAACCCTTTTCAAACAGGGTTTTCTCTCTCTAATTATTTTATGAAATTTGGTCATAGTACCTGTATGTTGTTGTGTGGTTTTATATTCCTCAGTGTTGGAATCAGTGCGAGTCGGTTATTTTTGCGCAATGAAGAGTTTCTGGTTATAAAAAGAAATTCATTTTTGCAGATATTTTCTTTGAGCCTTTTATTTCTAGGTATTTTTGCTATTGTTGGTGCTGAATTGACAATTACTATTGGAGTGATGTGGATGTTAGGAGCTTTGTTGGGGGGTCTACTTTCAGTATTTATACCTTGGCAAAGGCATCATTTTAGAAATTGAATTTAATAATTATTTACCCACCTCTGTCACAAAACAAGTAGAACACCCGTAATAGATTATAAAATGATCAGCGAGTACACAGAAAGCTTCATAAGTGAGAACAGTTGGCTCAAACACTGATCCAGTGCTTTTCTTTATTGAATCATCATATGACTCGCTCTATTTTATAAATTAGTAATTGTTTTGATTTAAATAAAATCATTTTAAGTCGAAACTTTCACACTCAAATGGGGAGGATGTTATGAAAAATAGTATTGTTAAAAAACTAGCGATTTCTTTCTTGGTTCTTGGATTATCTCCGTTAAGTTGGGGTAAGGTAACAGTGGTTACTCCCTCTGAACTGCCAGAAAACTGTGTGAGCATTGGAATGTTTGAAAGTGATGCCGGATACGGAAAGTCATTAGATGGGCCACGAATTGCCCTATATAGAGCTCTTAAAAAAGCTTCTAATGCGGGTGCTTGCCATGCTGTTGTGGTAGAATTAAATCGTGGACCTTCAGATCTAAATGGTTACAGTCGTGTAGAGGGATTCAGTTGTCCTGAAGAAAAATAAGATTCAATGTCGAAAGTGAGCTTGGGCATCTTTAACCATACTCTCTGTGCACCACTTAGCATAAATTTTTGCAGTGAGTACAGCCAATATATGTTTGAGCCCAGAAGTTGGAATGCTGTAGTCAATAAAGACTGTTAATTTTGTTGAGTCATTACCTTCAGGTTTCAAAATGAACCCCATCCTGTATTGATCGAGGATCACAAGTTGTTGTGGTCCTCGCGTCTCCCACGTTTTTTTAATATGTGGAGTTCTCTCTGAGATTTCTTCATTTACAAATAATGGAATACCCATCATTTTGCCTTTCATGATTATTTTAGCGCCAACGGACTTTCCTTGATCAGCATCGAATTCCGTAAACATTCGAGTGCCCATCATCATCCAAGAGGACTTGTTCATGTGGCTCGAAAGCTTTGTATGATCATCTAAATAATTAAACGCTCCTTCAATTGAAGAATTTAGTAATCCACTGGTTTCATAGTGAATTGGAAGATCTTTGTTCATAAAATATCCCTTATGTTGATACTAAATTTTAACAAGTGGTACTTTTTTGAGTCTCAGTGCATTTCCAATAACTGAAACTGAACTTAAGCTCATGGCTGCGGCGGCAATAATCGGGCTCAGTAGAATTCCAAAGAACGGATATAGAACTCCAGCCGCAATAGGGACTCCGAGTGCATTGTACACAAATGCAAAAAAGAGATTCTGTTTAATATTGCGAAGTGTATTTTCACTTAATGCCCTTGCTTTCAGAATACCTGTTAGATCTCCTTTGATTAATGTAATGCCTGCGCTATTCATGGCGACATCTGTACCTGTACCCATAGCAATACCCACTTGAGCTTGAGCAAGTGCAGGTGCATCGTTAATTCCGTCTCCAGCCATAGCGACAAATCGACCTTCACTCTGCAAGGCTTTTATAATATCAGCTTTCTTTTGCGGTAAGACATCAGCTTTGATCTCGTCAACACCAACTTTTTTTCCAATAGCTTGAGCCGTTTTTTGATTGTCACCAGTCACCATTACAACTTTTATACCCAATTTTTGAATCGAATTTATTGCCGAAATTGTTGTTTCCTTTATTGGGTCCATTACACCTAGAAAACCTGACAGAGTGCCATTAACGGCAAAATACATGACTGTTTGGCCTTCATCTCTCAGTTGATTAACTTGCTGGTCGATTTCTTGAATGGAATTATTAGAATCAGAAATAACTTGTTCCATTAGTGCTTTATTTCCAACAGCAATTGATTTTTCATTCACAAGTCCAATGGCGCCCTTGCCAGTAACCGATTGAAAATTAGTAACTGTTGGAAGTGGTAATTGATTTTGTTTGGCCGCAGTGACGATGGATGCGGCTAAAGGATGCTCGCTCAATTGTTCAAGACTTGCCACTAAAGAAAATAGTTTTGAAGAATCTGTTTCAAATGATGATATTTCAGGAAGACTATTTTTAGATTTATCCTGTAAGGTGAAAAAACTAACCAATTGTGGTTTTCCCAGTGTGAGAGTTCCGGTCTTATCTACAACGAGAGTGTCAACCTTTCTCATGAGTTCGATGGCCTCCGCATTCTTAAAAAGTACACCCATTGTAGCTCCGCGACCAGTGGCCACCATTATTGACATGGGTGTTGCAAGACCCAAAGCGCAAGGACAAGCAATGATAAGCACAGCCACGGCATTAACTATGGCATGGGCAAGTTTTGGATCAGGGCCGACGAGTGCCCATACAATTGCAGTGATGATAGCACTTAAAACTACAATTGGAACGAAGTAAGCAGAAACTTGATCTACTAATTTTTGAATGGGTGCCCGAGAGCGCTGTGCTTCGGCGACCATTTGAATAATTTGTGATAATAAAGTGTCTTTACCAACTTTTTCCGCGCGCATGACTATTGAACCAGTTCCATTAATGGTCGCGCCAACAACTTTTGCGCCTGTTGATTTTTCTACAGGTATTGGCTCACCAGTAACCATTGATTCATCGACTGAGGATTGCCCCGATATAACAGTTCCATCTACTGGTATTTTTTCGCCAGGACGAACTCGCAATTGATCATTTACGGTTATTGTTTCAAGGGGCACATCTTCTTCTGCGCCATCTGGTTTGATGATTCGAGCTGTCTTTGGCGCTAAGCCAAGAAGTGCTTTAATTGCGGCACTTGTTTGTCCGCGCGCTTTGAGTTCTAAAACTTGTCCCAATAAAACGAGAGTTACAATTACGGACGCCGCTTCGAAATATAACCCCACTTCACCAGTCATGGAGTCACGAAACGACTGTGGAAATAACGTCGGAAAAAAAACGGCGATGAGACTGTAGCCATAAGCGACACCAACCCCAAGTCCAATAAGGGTAAACATATTGAGATTTCTATTCACCAATGACAGCCAAAATCTTACAAAGAAAGGCCAGCCTCCCCATATTATAACTGGAGTTGAAAGCAAAATTTCAGCCCATTTAAAAATAAGCTGATATTCAGGTTCATGAAAAAGATTTCTGGCAACCATAGTGATAAATAAAAGAGGTATGCTAAGAATAGCGCTAATCCAAAATCTCTTTAGCATATCTTTGTATTCGCTGTCTTCATCATGATGGTCGGATGTGAGAGTTACTGGCTCAAGTGCCATTCCGCATATTGGACAGCTGCCAGGCCCCATTTTGCGAATTTGTGGATGCATGGGGCAAGTGTACTCAACAGATTGTGAAGATTCCTTTGCAATCTTAATCTCTTCTTTAGCTAAATAGTCTTCTGGCTTAGCCTCGAATTTATTTTTACACTTTACGCTGCAAAAGTAGAATTTAGTGTTTTGATAAATGACCTGTCCTTTGGCGCTGCTTAAAGAGACTCTCATTCCGCAGACGGGATCTTTGAATGTTTTATCGTCTAATTGTGATTCTAAATCGTGTTTATTTATGGAATGATTGTGTTGATGTCCATTGTCGCCCATAGTTTCCCCTCATTCATCATGAAATCTTAACACTCAAAATAAACGCCTTGATTTTCAATATATGATTCTTCTGCGTTACGTTGAATATTAAGACTTTGACCTGATACCCCCATAGGGTATATCTATCTGAAATGACCAGTCAACATATTGTTGATAAAAGGGATTGAGCAAGGAAAGTTTAAATGTCCGCATCGAATGACAAACAAAAACAACTAGACCGTAAAAGTAAAGCATTAGATCAAAAACAAACTCGAATAAGCAATAGAATTACAGATTCTAAAAATACTTCACATGAGAATCCAGATCATACTTTGGTTTTGTCGCGCTTAAAGAAAATAAAAGGACAGATAGACGGTATTGAAAAAATGATCCATGAACGGAGATACTGCGTGGATATTCTAACTCAGTTGAAAGCCTCCTCGTCTGCCTTGCGATCGGTTGAGGGTGTTATTCTTAAAAGACACCTTCGCGGGTGCGTTCAAGATGCGATCTTACTCAAAGACCAAGATCAAATTGAAATGAAAATTGAAGAAATGGTTAAGTTATCTGTAAGGAGTTAAGAAATGTTAAATACAAAGTCTAATTTCAAAGGGCGCAAAAACCTTTAATTAAAAGGAGGAAGATTGGGAGAATCACGTCGAAATTTTCTTTATAAGCTTGGAGCATCGGTAGCCTCACTTCCAATTATTTCATCTCTCGATTGGCAAAAAGCTAATGCCAATCCAATAATTGAACCTATAAATGAAAATATTTTTTCTAAAGATATTTCAAATAATTCTCTTGGCTATCGACCTGTTGACACTCCTGGGGTCAATACTCTGTCCTATGAGTTGGATGGCCAAGTAAAAGTATTTCATCTGACTGCGGAACCCGTAACAATTCATTTTCCTGATATGAGTGATCCTAATGGGACTGGACGGCGACCTATTTTCGCTTGGGGATATAACGGTTCAGTTATTGGGCCTACCATTGAAGTTATCGAAGGAGATCGAGTTCGCCTAATTGTGCAAAATAATTTACCTGATCCCACAACTGTACACTGGCATGGATTACATGTTCCTATTGAAATGGATGGAGTTGAGGGGATCTCGCAAGATCCAATCCAACCAGGGGCATCTTTTGTTTATGAGTTCACAATTGAGCAACATGGAACTTATTTTTACCATCCCCATTTTATGGGTGCCAAACAGGTCGGAATGGGAATGTCTGGTTTTTTTATCGTACATCCTAAAAACCCTCAGCTTTGGCAAATTGTAGATCATGATTATGCATATCTTCTGCAAACTTGGATGATTCACCCAGGAAGTCCCGTACCTGATACGATGGAAATGTCGAATTTTAACTATTTCACTATGAATGGAAGGGCGGCACCAGATATCACTCCAATGAATGCGAAGGTAGGGGAAAAAATTCGCGTTCGCTGTTTAAATCTCAGCATGCTTACTCATCCCATTCACTTGCATGGTCATAGCTATAAAATCACCGAATACGGTTCCGGATTCTTGCCTGAATCTCAACATATTTTAGCAAACACTATTAATATTAGCGCCGCCGAGGTTCGCACGGTGGAATTTACAGCTGGACGTCCCGGCAAATGGCTTTTTCACTGTCACTTCCTACATCATGTAATGAATGACATGCACCGCACACCTATTCCTGGAAATGGGTCAGGACATTCTGGGCATCAGATGGGCGGGATGACCACTTGGATTGATGTGAGGATATAGGGCTTTCAATTGAGGAGTTATATGAAGAAGTTTTTCGTTTACTTTATTTTAATAGCAACTTCGGCAATATCCTTCGCCAATGAAACAATATTCGAAGATGATCATAGTGGTCACGGTGGTTCTGCAAAACTTCAACAAGGGAGATACACCGGGTATATTAAAATTGAAGATCAAACTCAAAAATTTGCTTTACAAGCAGATTTTTTTCTTGAGTCACCTGAAGACCTAACCTTGTTCCCAAGACTAAATACAATACTTAAAATAAGTTTAGGCGGTTATAACACTACGGAATACGTCACCCAAGTTTTTAAAAATGTTCGCTATGATTTTGACAACAATGTTCTAACCTTAGATGAACCTTCCAATGATTTAGTTATTTCTGCGCAGGTTCACTCGATGAATGGACGCACCCATATCGAAGGCAACGTGTGGGTGAGATCGGCCGCAAAAAATGGAAAACTAATTTTAGAATCAGAATCAGATGAGCCTGGAGAATTCACGAGACTATCTATTACTAATGAGGACGATGTCCCATTTACACCAATACTGAGTGGTCAATATCGAGGACAATGCGAAGGTAATAAAGCTGTATTTCAAATTCAAACAACTCGTGGATTAAGAAATCAAGACTCACGAGATGGGAAATTCTTATTTGACTATGAGATAGTTGCATACCTGGGTTACTGGCGAAAGAATGCGCAACCCTCAGATAAGCGTCCCTGGTCAGTCTATTCAAGTTATGCTGGTGGTATCTATAATTTTTTTATTGGAAAGCTACTTTTTCTTGGTCCATCCACAACTGGGATTGAGTGTAACTTAGTTAATGGAAAACTCAAATGTAATTATCAATCTAGAGATGGTAAAGTACCCTGTGAATTTGAGCTAGAAAAAAAGACAATTCAACAAGCGAAGAAATACCCGCGACTGTTTCACCTAAATCCAACGAATGATCAATTAAAAGAGTTACCAGCACCGTCTCCTCCAAAAAATGCCGAACTTACAAAAGTACTGGGTGGCCATTTCGTTGGTTACCTCCATCATGAAGCTTATGACCGTTATCAACCTGTAGCAATCCACGTTGTTCCTAGTTCTTCAACTGATAATCCTCATAATCCAAATAACATTTTTGTATCAACAACATCGGTTCTTTATTTTGGAAAAGCGCCTTCAGATCTTTTCATATCCCAAAGATATGAGCCCCGCTCTTTTTATTTAAGACCTGGATTTACTCTAAGCGCACCAGGAACAGACTCTTTCATTGTGATTGAAGATTGGAAGAGCGGTTTTATTCGTGGTTCTTGGTATTCAAATGGTTTTGGTCGCGTAGGTACTATTGAACTTATAAAAGAAGCCACTTTAATCTTGCCTGCATCTGCTAAGATTGTGCAACCATGGCAAGGCGAATTTCGAGGGGTAGCTTCAATTGTTGGAGAAAAGATTTATAGATGGTTTAGTGTTATTTTCCCAAATCAGCCAGCGGAAAAGATCGATAGCACAGTTCTTTATGTAGGTTCCTATATGAACGGAACGACAATTGGCATGATTAAACCAATGGAGCGTGGTCGATATGATCCCTACACAGGTGCGCTAGGTTGGTTGTTTAGTGAAAACAACGGAATTGGAATGGTGTCTGGATTGGTTGAAGACGATGGCACCTTATCAATGTATTGGCCGCCATCACCAAATATGTTTTCCGCAACAATGAGTGATTACAAGCTTGAAAATTTTAAAAGGGCGAACTGAATAAATAACAAATATAGATTCAACAACAAAAGGAGTTTTCCATGAAACATACAATTAAGATTCTCGTTACCTCTCTAGTGATGACCTTTTCATTTAGGTCTCTGGCCGAGGAACCTCAGGGATTTAGTCCCACCGAATTAGTTCAAGGTACTACGGTGGCAATGGATGTCTTCAAAACAGAAAATCCAGACCATATGGTACATCTCAGCGGTTTTAAAACGTGGAAATCTGGTGCTGATGCCAAAGTGAAATTTTATGTAAATCATGATGGGATGAATATGGAGTACAACTATTTGTGCTTAAAACATGAAACTCAAATCCACTGTAGCATTATTCAATGATTGAGTTCGATGTATCAATTCCTATCTTGGAGTCACACGCTTTAAATAAATTCGTATTAACGAATATAAATGGAGGTCCATCATGAGTTTTGTCGAGCACAATGAACAACATCAACATGAAGATCAAAAATTTGACTGGTATCCCATTGGTAAATGGGGGGCTATATCAATCATAATTTACTACTTATGGACTGAGCATCGCGCTCACGTGATCCAATTTCTTCCGTACCTATTCATTTTGGCGTGTCCTTTGATGCATTTTTTTATGCACGGAAAGCATCACCATAAAGACCATACTAATCATAACAGTAAAACTGAGGAGAAAAAATAATGGGCCACTCAATGGATAATTCCGCTTATGGTTTATGGGGTTTAGTGATTGTGAACTCCTTTATTTTTATATTTTTTGCTTTTAGCTTTTTTAAACCACAGTCGAAAACAGACTGGCGTACTCTAGGAGGATTTTCGGCATTCATTCTAGCTTTATTTGTTGAAATGTACGGCTTTCCATTGAGTATTTATTTTATGTCAGGCTGGCTTGCAAAACATTATCCTCAGGTTGACTTCCTGTCGCATGAAAATGGACATCTACTTCATACTCTACTTGGCATAAGAGGTGACCCTCATTTTGATATCCTTCATATTTTAAGTAATGTAATAATTGTTGTCGGATTCATTGTACTTTCATCAGCTTGGAGAGTTCTTTACAAGGCTCAAAGAACCAAAACATTAGCAACCAGTGGGCCGTATTCGTATATACGACACCCCCAATATGCAGCATTTAGTCTAATCATGTTTGGTTTCCTCATTCAGTGGCCAACGATTCCTACTTTAATAATGTTTCCTATTTTAGTTTTCATGTATGTCAGGCTCTCATTAAAAGAAGAAGACCTTGCGAAAAAAGAGTTTGGAGATGCTTATCGAAAATACAGTGAGGAAACACCTCGATTTCTACCTAAATTAGGTACACTATTAGGAAAAAAGAAGCCCCCAGTTTCTGGAAATCTAAATTGACTTAGAGCAAACTAAGTAGCCAAATTAGATATCGACTAATTGATCTCAACTTAAAGAAAATAACAACAAAGGAGTTTCTTATGAAAATCAATTTTCTAAATCTTATCATGACAGTTGCCGTTGCAGGCTTTCTATCGAGTAATGTTGCATTTGCGGAAGATAAACCAACATCAACTCAAGAGCATGAAGCCCACCATCCTGATTCACAGGCAACAACCAAAGAGGCGAAGCCATCCGATGAAAAAAACGGAATGACGGGTGGCGGCATGATGAATAAAGATATGATGGGAAAAATGGACATGGACCAAATGATGGGAATGATGAACAGCTGTATGGAGCAACATAAAGATGGAAAAATGTGTGATCACCAAACAATGGAAGAATGTCAGAAAAATATGGATCATAAGGGCTGCCAAAAGATGATGAAAGAAATGAAGTCTCAAAAAAAGACATCTAAAAAAAAGTAATTCGAATAAATAGAAGGAGGCCAGAATTAGAGATTTTGGTCTCGTCTTAGCTCTTGGTATATTTAAAAAATATTTTCATGAAAATTGTCACAACTAATAGATGCTTCTCGTAATAAGAAATGTACAGATACTTTGTGTTTAAAACACAGGAGAGGATTCAATGAAGTTCTTAACTATTCTTTTTATAGCCACACTAATACTAAAATGGGACTTTGCTTTTGCTCATGGTGAAGATAAGCCAGGTCCACATGGTGGTTTCATTCGTATGCCAGGAGCTTTTCACACAGAGGTTGTGCCTCAAGGAAAAACTGAATTAAAAGTTTTCCTTTTAGACATTGAGTGGAAAAATCCTTCAATCAATAAATCAAAATTACAAGTTACATTGAATGACAATTCAAAAACAAAGGCTCAATGTAGTATTAACGATAACTATTACCTTTGTAGTTTTCCAACGTCTGTTGATTTAACAAAAAAAGGCGAACTGAAAGTTCTTCCTCAGCGGGACGGTCAAAAAGGGGCAGAGGTTTCTTATAAACTTCCGCTTAAGTTTGAAGTCATTGATGATGGACACGGTGGGCATCACTAAGAATTCACAACTTCAAGTTTGAGCCCAACCAACAGGAGATGGCTGCAATGTTAAACCGAATTATTAAATTTTCACTTTCTCATAGATTGCTGGTTATTGCCATTGCAGCACTTTTACTTGCTTACGGCGGATGGATTGCCATTCATTTACCTGTTGATGTCTTTCCAGATCTGAATCGACCCACGGTGAATATTATGACTGAGGCTCCTGGGCTTGCTCCTGAGGAAGTTGAAGCCCTAGTCACTTTTCCATTAGAAACCTCCCTTAACGGATTGCCTGGAGTGGAGCGAGTTCGTTCGAGTTCAGGAGTTGGTCTTAGTGTAATTTATGTTGAGTTTGCATGGGGAACAGACATTTTTAAAAATAGACAGCTTGTTCAAGAAAAGTTGACTCTGGCAAAAGAAAAACTTCCAAAAAACATGGCTCCGGTGATGGGACCAATATCTTCCATTATGGGAGAAATTCAACTGGTGGGATTAATATCAAAAGATGCAAATTTACCACCGATGGATTTGAGAACCATTGCCGACTGGACTATTCGCCCTCGCTTGCTCAGTATCCCAGGCGTAGCGCAAGTAACTTCAATTGGCGGAGGTGTGCGACAATATCAAATACTTTTATCCGCAGAAAAAATTCAAAAGTTGCAACTGCCTATTGCAGATATTGAGCATAACCTTGCAGAAATCAGTTTGAATTCCACAGGCGGCTTCATCAATATTGAAAAAAATGAGTCATTGATACGAGTTTTGGGTGCCATTCGCAGTAAAGAAGAAATATTGAATTCTGTTGTTGGGCAACATCTTGGAAAACCTGTTTTAGTAAAAGAAGTGGCTGAGGTTAAAGAAGCGCCCCAAGTTATGAGAGGCGATGCTTCCATAAATTCAACCACGGGTGTAATCATGAGTATTCAAAAACAACCTGGGGCAAGCACCATTGAACTCACTCATGAAATAGAAAAGGCCTTAAGCGAGTTAGGAAAATCGCTCCCAAAGAATATAGAATTAAAGCCAGATCTTTTTAAACAAGCAAACTTTATAGAAACCTCGATAGACAATGTTAAAGAAGCACTTCGAGATGGTGTCATCCTTGTTCTCATCGTTTTGTTTTTATTTTTACTCAACTTTAGAACAACAATGATAACCATGACTGCAATTCCTCTTTCATTCGTTTTATCCGCAATTGTTTTTAAAATATTTGGATTATCAGTAAATACAATGACCCTAGGTGGATTTGCCATTGCGATTGGCGAGCTAGTTGACGATGCCATTGTTGATGTTGAAAATGTCTTCAGGCGACTTCGTGAAAATAAGCAAAGTCAAAATCCTAGGAATTCATTATTGGTGATATTTGAAGCTTCCAGTGAAGTGCGAAACTCAATAGTGATTGCAACTATTATTGTGTGCTTAGTGTTTCTGCCCCTTTTCAGTATGGGGGGAATTGAAGGTAAATTATTTGTTCCACTTGGCATTTCTTATATTATTTCGCTACTTGCTTCGATGGTGGTATCACTAACTGTTACTCCAGCTCTGTGCTCATTTCTTCTAACAAAAGGAAAATTATTGGAGCATAAAGATGGAGCCCTAGTAAAAGTTCTTAAGAGAATCGATACTCAAATATTAAATACGTCATTAAAATTTCCAAAAACAGTTATTAGTATTGTCATCATTCTTTTCATAGGTGCACTGGGATTATCTTTTAAAATGGGAAGAGATTTTTTACCTAGGTTCAACGAGGGAACAGCCACAATTTCAATGATGGCTCAACCTGGTATCTCCTTAGAAGAATCCAACAAGTTGGGTGCGTTAGCTGAAACACTTATATTGAGGTCACCTGAGGTTAAATCCGTTTCAAGAAGAACTGGACGAGCTGAACAAGATGAACACGCCGAAGGTGTGCATTCATCAGAAATTGATGTTGATTTTCGAGATTCAGGTCGTCCTCGGGAAATTGTTTTAAATGAAATCAGAAGTCATCTTTCGAAGATTGAAGGAGTATTTGTAAATATTGGTCAGCCGATCTCTCATAGATTAGACCACCTTCTTTCAGGTGTTCGGGCTCAAATAGCAATTAAAATATTTGGCCCAGATTTATCCATCCTTAGAGCCAAGGCGTCTGATATTAAAAAAGCAATTGAAGGAACTAAGGGCTTAGTGGATCTACAGGTAGAGCAACAAGTCCTTATTCCTCAAGTCAAAATTCAACTTATGCGTGAAGAGGCTGCACAATTTGGAATAGTTGTTGGTGATCTTGCTCAACTTTTAGAAAAAGCTCTACAAGGTGAAGTTGTAGGCCAAATTTTAGAGGGTCAAAAAAATATCGACGTACTCATGAGGTTTGATGAGAAATCGAGGTCAGATCTTGAACTTATTAAAAAAACACCTGTAAAAATAATGCCTGATGGAACTAAAATAACTGTCGAGCAAGTGGCTGATGTTTTTGAATCTACGGGGCCTAATATTATAAACAGAGAAAATGCACAAAGACGAATTGTTGTACTCGCCAATTCGTCAGGGCGTGACTTGAATAGCCTCGTTCAAGAGCTTAAAGCAAAGGTTAATGAAAAAGTTCAACTGCCTGAAGGGTACTTTCTTTCCTATGGTGGGCAATTTGAAAGTCAGCAAGAGGCTGCGAAGCTCATGAATCTTTTGGCTGTACTGGCCATTATTGGAATTTTTATTGTTCTTTTCATGCATTTTAAATCTACCTTTATTTCGATTCAAGTTATGCTCAATATTCCAATGGCTTTCATTGGCGGAATTGTTGGAATTTATCTCACGAATAAAACTATCTCAGTTGCGAGTTTAGTGGCTTTTGTCACGCTCTGTGGAATTGCCTCTCGAAATGGAATAATGATGATTTCCCATTATCTACACCTCATGAAACATGAAGGTGAACCGTTTAGTGAGGGAATGGTTATCCGTGGCTCTTTAGAGAGACTTGTTCCGGTGCTCATGACTGCTCTCACTGCCATTTTAGGATTAGTTCCGCTGGCCTTGGCTGGAGGTACTCCTGGTAAAGAGATTCTTCATCCTGTAGCGGTCGTCATTGTGGGGGGGCTCATCAGTTCAACACTATTAGATATGTTTGTTACACCCACAGTTTTCTATCATTTTGGTAGAAGATCCGCAGAAAAAAGTATCAAATTGTTAGAGAGTAAAAACAACATCTTTGAAGGAGAAGATAAATGAGTAAATCCATACTAATTGGAATTGTTGCTACTGCATTATTAAGTGCTTGCGCATCTAAATTACATCGCGGCGTTGTCGCAATGAAAATTGATGATCATGTCGCACATGTTGGTCTTAATAAAACCGAGGTAACTGTTGGTGACCACGTTGAGTTGTATGGAAATAAATGTTCTCCAGCAACAAGAGGAACTCCAAGAAGTTGTTTAAAAGTATCAAAAGGGCACGGGATCGTAACAGAGGTTTTGAGTGACGATTATGCCGCAGTAAAATTTGATGACGGAGTTACCTTTCAAGAAGGTGATTTTATCGAAAAACATTCACATTAAAAAACAAAATACGAAAGGATACCACAATGATTAAACAAATATTCTTAGCAACTTTACTTTCATTATCCATTAAGTCCATTGCCCACGAAGGACACGATAATGCCCCTGGTGCCCTCAAGGCGAATCATGGCGGAACAGTTAAACCTGGAAAAGAAATCAACTTAGAATTTTTAGTTTCTGGATCAGAAGTTAAATTGTTTCCACTTTCTCACGATGGTAAAGACCTTACTGCGAATGAAGTAAAGCTCACAGCCACTACTAAACTACCCAAAGGAAAAGCTGAGCCCAGTAAATTGGAATACAAAGAAGGTGGTTTTGTTACCCAAGTTGATTTCAAAAGCGCATATAGAATTGAACTGAATGTTACTGCTTCAGTTAAAGGAAAAGCTGATGCCTTTAAGTTTCAAGTTGAGAAATAGGACCTAGGAGTTATTTATGAATTATAGAAGTCTCTTTACTTTCATTGCAATGCTTACTTCCCTCAATGTATACGCCCTAAAGGGAATTGAGCAACTTGAGAAAAAACTAATTGAAAAAAACCAAGATGTTTTAGCTCTCCAAAAACAAAATGAATCTAAAGAGGCTTTGCATAGTGCCGCATTTTCTGGTTTCTACCCAACCTTGAACGCTGTTACTGGATTTGGTCGGAATAGAACTGATGATAAACCAAATGAAACTGGGTATGTGGGTTATTTTGAAGGTAAATTAAATTTATACAGAGGCTTTAAAGATGCGGTTGCTATTTCTCAGAGGGAAATAGATAAAAGGATTTCTCTCATTGATCTTGAAATCAAAAAACGAGAAATCCGTCTAAACCTGACAGAGCTAGTCAGTGAAGTAATCTCACTTCATAAATTACAACACATCTTAGACGAAGAGTATAAGGTGACTCAAATCCAAAAGCAAATGGCGGCAAAAAAGGTGGCTGCTGGATTAACTGGTCCAGTAGATAATTTCGAAATTGATCTCCGTGAAAATGAAATCAAAATAGAACAAGCGCAAATTGATCAGAAACATCTTGAGTTCCATCAGAAATTCATCAAACTATTTGGCGAAGATATTTCAGATACGGAGTTAGAGAATTTAGATTTTAGTGGGATAGAAGTTTTAACTCAGTCTCCAAATTCAGAAATAAATTTAGAGACAACTTTAGATTTTCAGCAAGCATTTGCTTTGGAAGAAAAAGCACAACTTGAAAAAAAGGATTTAAAATCTGAATTTTTACCGTCTATTGATTTGTCTTATAATTTCGGAAGACTAACCCCCTCTGAAAACACCCCTATGAATTTCGATGAGTATAAATATGGTTTAATGTTTACTATTCCATTGTTCTCTGGTTTAGACACTCACTACAAAATAAGATCAGCAACACTTCTTATTCAAGCTGCCGAAAAGCTCAAACTTCAGAAACGTAACGACGTCCAATCTGACCTTGGTATTTCAAAAACAAAGCTCACTGAATTAAAAAAACTATTCGATTTGAATGAGCAAAAATTAATGAGCGCTCAGAAATACTTCGATCTAACTTTAGCTGAGTATAAAAGGGGGATTAAAAACTCTCCCGATTTGGTTGGCTCTACAGAGAGACTATTCTCCTCCAAAAAGAAAAAAATTGAATTCTTAAAGGAGTTAGAGCTAATAAAAGCAAAAATCGAAAGCTATGCTGCATTGAAAATATAATAGTAGATCTCTAATGTGACAGGAAATTTGCACATGCTGAATTTATTTTGAATCAGGGGTATCCAATTAGAGTTCGCCTTCTATTTTTATATTATCTTAGCACGATCTCAAAAAAGATCAGTTTTTTATCGCAATTGTTTAAATTTCATCAGTACCATTTCTAATTGGTTCGAAATTCTTACCAAGTTCTCGCATATTTGAAGTATGCTGTTAGCGCCAATCTTATAACACCTCATATAGATGGCCATTTCAAGCGCAGCCATCAAGGTCATCTAAAACTATCGACACCACCATTGGTGAGGTGAATCACCCTAAAGGCGCAAACTCAGCCAACACATCAAAAAATAGAAATTGTTTTTTTGATCACAATTGATTGTGAAAACTATGCTCTAATTTCAGTGATTCGGATCTCCTTTATAATTTTGTATTACCACTCACTCTAGCAACGGCCTTTTTTCGCCCCTCCGCACGGACATCACGCCAGCCCTCACTTTTTCAAAGTGCGCCCTCATTGAGGGCTGAGAGACTGTCATGAGTCCTGCCGCATTCGCTTGGTCGGGTCGCGGCCTTTGCTGTCGTTCGCTTTTTCGCACTTCGGGCTCCTCACTTTTTGTGAAGGAACCCCGAAAGCACGAAAATAAACAAAACCAACGGAGATAAAAAATGAACACTGAAATTTTCAACCAACTCAATTCAATTGCGAACAACAAATCAATCCCTTTTTGTTACAGTTGTTATCATGAAGCGCCAGCAGGTGTTTGTCGCCAATGCGGAAGTGATGATTTGATGAGGCTCTTACCTGAGCATGGCTGCGAATATGGAATTGAATTTATTATTGAAGCCTTACTTAATGATGAAGTACCGTCAATTGACCTTGAAGCTGAATTCGAAGATTTTATGCACGAGTGTTATCCCGAAACCACTCAAGTGGCATGGATGACATTGGATACAATTTCAATTTGCAAAGAAATGGACCCTATATCTTGGGATATTGCTCAATCAGAATGGATTGACCAACAAATTTCTGATGGCGAGATTTTCACTCTCAATAATGGATCAACTTATTTCAGAGTTACAGACATGGAAGCCTTTATTGAGCAAAACTCAGCAACCTGAGTCATTAAATTAACATTTCACAGTTTATATGATTGAAGACTAATTTAACCTTTAATCACTTCTCCAATTTTTTTATCCAAATGAAATAAACTTCGTCCATAATATTTAACAATGGTTATTCGACTCCTATTGTTTTTAAAAAAAGTGGATGTTGTGGGGGCTGCGAGCAAACATATCTAGCTAGCGAGTCAGCAATAAGCCCTGTTGATTGACTAATCCGTCCTCTGGCAAAGCCTACAATAAATATTGTCCCATTTATTTCAAAGATAGTTTTTAAAACAGACATTTGAACGAATTCGAGTGAGGAATTTGCGATTAATACCTTTTCCACTTCAGCGATTTTTTCTGAACCCTAAAGTTCACCTCCAGAAGTTAAGCGGTTTAAGCAGAGAGAAAATATTTGCTGGCTCAACATTCTGAACAATTGCAAGACTGCGATTAGATAAATTAAAATTGAAAACTTTATTCCCAATCTTTCCATGTATCATGCGAATAAGACGTTCTTCTGATAGTCAGTCCATTTTTGAAATGTGGAGGGTCGATTTAATTATGGTTTAACCGCTCTTGCTGTTATTGCTATTTAGAATTTGCGTCCCTGTTTTGCAGCGACCCCTATCTCGGAGGCTTAAACGCTTGTTGAACCTGGCAAGATCCCGAGCGGAAATCTTTGAATCATCTGGAAATTCCTGAATAGCTCGATAAAGGGGTTTTAAGTATCGGTGATTTTTAACAAGACCATGGTAAACCCATTTGCCATCCCGAATCGAAGCAATAAGTCCTGCTGACTTTAGGACCTTCATGTGGCGCGAGAGTTTATACTCAGGCTCATCAAGACTCTCTGAAAGTTCACAGAGGCAAACTTCGTCACTTGTCATCAAGAGCAGGCGAATAATTCGAATTCGTGTTGGGTCTGATAATGCACTAAAAACTTCATGTAATTCAATTTCAACTTTATGCATAACTTATATGTTAAGCCATCATTTGCGCTATTGTGCAAGTGTATTATCACCTTATTTTCAGTTGAGTGGCATTATTGTCATAACCCTAGACTTAGCGCGATTTCTTAAGGTATTGACATAGATATCGAGGTGATCCATGGTTAAAAGTTTTTTTGTCGTTTTAGCATTTCTGTTTTCTATCTCCGCCCATGCTGAAACTCTGAACCCTTCAATTGTAGTTCACCTCCTTGATTATCTTGCTAAAGACTATGGTGGAGCTATTCAAAATGGTAAAGTCATCAATGAATCCGAATATGCCGAGCAAAAGGAATTTGCTAAAATCATTCAGAATTCCTCAATAAATATTGATGCATTCAAGAGTGATCAAATCTTCACGGATGGTATCAATAAACTTCTCCAACAAATCGAATCAAAAGCTGAGGCAATTGAAGTTTCAAAGGAGGCGCGTGCACTTCAGGCGCAGGCTATCAAACTTGCAGAGATCGAAATCGCTCCACTGGAATGGCCAAAACTCTCCGAAGGCAAAATTCTTTTTGAAAAAAACTGTGCTAGTTGCCATGGAGAAGATGGCAAGGGTGACGGAACTCAGGGTGCTGGACTTGATCCAAAACCAGCCAATTTTTGGGACGTAGAGAGGAAACAGGAAAGTTCACCATTCCAATATTTCAATACCATCCGACTGGGGGTGCCTGGCACGGGAATGCTAGCATGGCCCAATTTTTCCGATAAAGAGACATGGGCACTTGCGTTTTATGTGAAAAGTCTTGGAATAGTAAGGGTCCTTAGTGGAAAACCGACACTAGAACTTAAAAGCGTGGCTTCTCTAAAGGATAAAGAAATTTTGAATCTTCTTCCTGGCACTGAAAAAGAGAAAGAACATGGACTTGTTCAGATCCGCACTTATGAACCCATGGAGCTGACCTCTGTAAACTTCCTAGCAACAGCGCGAACCTATTTAGAGGAAAGCATGGCATCTTATCGGACTAACAACTTTGAAAAAGCCACTTCGTTTGCACTTAAATCCTATCTTGAAGGTATCGAACCTATTGAGGCGAAAATCAAAGCAAACGATGGAACCCTAGTGACAAAAATCGAATCTGAGATGGCTAACTTCAGAAACTATCTTACTGCAACCTCAAATAAAAAAGAAACAGAGTCCAAATACAAAGATATCCTTTCTATATTTGAACAAATCAATGTCGTTATTACTGAAAAGAAAATGTCACCAAGTCTTGCTTTCTCAGCGGCATTTGCCATTTTCCTTCGAGAAGGATTTGAAGCCGTTCTTATCATCATCACGCTATTGAGTGTAATTAAATCCTTCGGAGCAAAACGAGCTGAACTTTGGGTTCACGCCGGTTGGGGATCTGCCCTTTTCCTAGGGTTTGCAACATGGTTTGCTTCGGGTTTTATTATTGCGATGAGTGGAGCAAGTCGAGAACTTACAGAGGGTTGGGTATCACTCTTTGCTGTGTTGGTTCTACTGTATGTGGGCTTCTGGCTTCATCGCCAAACTGAGATTGGACGGTGGACGAAATTCGTAAAAGAAACAATCCATCAAGCTCTTGAAAGTAAAAACCTTGCGGTGCTTGCAGGAATCTCATTTATGGCTGTATTTCGAGAAGCTTTTGAGGTTGTACTTTTTCTTCGTGCGATTTGGAATGACGTAGAAGCCTCTGGGCAAAATGCGCTGCTTGCAGGAATAAGTCTTGCGTTTATTCTGATTTTTTCTTTTTCCTATTTTGCATTAAAATTCTCTCAGAAAATTCCTGTAAAACGTCTTTTCTCAATTTCTTCGATGGTAATGGCAGTTTTATCAATTGTACTAGTCGGAAAAGCGATTCACTCCTTCCAAGAGGCGGGAACTATTTCTGCAACAACACTCCCTTGGAACTTGCGTTTAGACTTACTCGGAGTCTTTGCGACCTATCAAACATGGATCGCACAGATCGGGATTTTTGCAATTCTCTACTTCATGTGGCGCCAAGGAAAGCGGCCCACTCAGTTGGCGATGGAGAATGCCATTGTGCAGAAATCATCCTAGTATGAAATGCTCGTTACGAGCACATTGAGCCCTTGAACGCTCAAGTAGCACAGATGGAGTCATGATGACCATTGTTATCGGATGGGGAACTTTAGAGTATTACGGCTCATCCCCTTATGGAGTCGTCATTTGAATTGATGTGCATCAAGTTATCCGAGCAGAAAGGATTGAAATGAATTCAACTGATCTAGGGCAGATATTTATCCACCCAAAGCGGGAGGAAGAACAAACGGTGATCGGCAATAGAGTTCGTAATGTTCTTTTGTACTCAATAATGTTTGCAATCTCGATGTTCATTCCATTGGCTCTTCTGCTCCTTTATCGGAACCACGCAATTCGAGCAGGAATCTCCCTCGAAACTGGTTGTTGTGGCCCAGAACTACCCTTTGGACTGTTGTCGGGAATATTAATGGCAGTGCAATTGAGGCTATTGACGACCGACAGTGATCTCAGAGATTAGAAATCTTGAATCACACCCCCATACAAAATCAAAGCCCTTTTGAATGATTGTCGAGTTTGTACGTTTGTTATATGGAATCTTTATAGGACAAATGGGTAAATTGAGTTTTAGGAACGAATTACGGATATCGCCAATTGGTTGAAATAGCTCATTGGTCTGTAAAATTATATTTGCATGTTTGCACTATTATGCAAGTATATATAAACTTTTAATTGAATCCAGAACTTTTTGAGTAAATTCCAGTGACAAATTACTCTTGAGATAAGGCGTTGTATTTTAAATAGGCGGAAATAACATGGGATCTTGTTCAAACTGCGCGAGCGATAGAAAAGAAATGCCAAAGCCGTGGAAAAATCCACAGGTGATATATTCAGTCTTTTCAGGAATCCTCTTGGGTTTCGGATTCCTTTTGGGTAGATTTGATCTATCAGTTTTTTCTAAATCTTTTTATTTCTTTTCGGTTATCAGCGGCGGCTATTTCTTTGCCAGGGAAGCTTTTGAAGATCTCATTAAAGAACGAGAAATCGGCATCGAACTCCTGATGACTGTTGCGGCCCTAACCGCAGCGGCACTGGGTGAGCTAGGCGAAGCAGGTACTCTAGTTTTTCTTTATTCGATTTCTGAGGCACTCGAAGGATATACTGGACAAAGAGCGAGATCAGCTATTCGTTTGCTGATGGATTTATCTCCCAAAAGAGCTTTAGTTAAACGAGATGGAAAAGAAATCCTCATCCCAGTTGAAAGTCTTAAAGTGGGTGATATTTTCATTGTGAAACCCGGAGAGTCTATCCCAACAGATGGAATTGTAATTGATGGGCACTCTAGCGTAAATCAGGCACCTATTACGGGTGAGTCAGTTCCTGTGGAAAAAACAAAAAATGATGTAGTTTTCGCAGCCACAATTAATGAAGAAGGCGCACTTTTCGTTCGAGTAACAAAAGTTTACAAGGAAAACACTTTTTCAAGAATCATTGAACTTATAGAAAAAGCTCAAGCCAGCAAAGGTCAAAGTCAGCGCTTTATTGAAAAAATAGGAAAAAGATATAGCCCTGCGGTGTTGTTGGTAGGAATTCTTGTTGCAATTGTACCTCCTCTATTGGGACATGAGTGGGCAGATTGGCTTTCCAGAGCTACAGTTTTCATTGTGGCCGCCGCGCCATGTGCGTTAGTAATTTCAATCCCAATTACACTTGTAGCAGCACTTGGAACCGCCGGAAGAAAGGGTATTCTCATCAAAGGTGGCATTCATTTAGAAAATCTTTCTAAAATAAATGTGATTGCGTTCGACAAAACTGGAACCCTTACGGTTGGCAAACCCGTTGTTCAAGATATTTTTCCTTTGAATAATTTTAGTGAGAACAACATTCTTCAGATTGCCTCTGCGCTAGAGGTGAGGTCACAACATCCGATTGCAAGAGCTATTTTAGAAAAATTAAAGGAAAGAAAACTCGATTCGTTTGAGGTTTCTCAATTTAAATCTCATACTGGGCTTGGAGTTTCTGGAACTATTAATGGTCAGAAATATTTTGTGGGAAACCCAAAGTTTTTCTCGGAATTAAATTTGGCCAAACAAATTCCAAAAGGGCAAGTGAACCGCCTTCAATCAGAAGGAAAAACTGTTGTATTGATCAGTAGCGAAAAGGATATTATGGGCCTAATTTCAGTTTCAGATCCCATAAAAAAAGAGGCTCAAGTTGCAATCAAGAAACTTAAAACCCTTGGGATTAAAAAGATAATAATGCTGACTGGAGATAATGAATTAACGGCACAAACAGTGGGCACAGAGGTCGGAGTTGATGAAGTCTATAGTGAACTGAGTCCAGAAGGTAAAACTAGGCATATCCAACAGCTTGAGAAAAAGTACGGTCATGTCGTTATGATTGGCGACGGCGTCAATGACGCTCCGGCATTAACAGCATCTCATGTTGGTGTAGCAATGGGTGTAGCGGGAACTGATGCGGCTCTTGAAACAGCAGACATCGTGCTTATGGGAGATGATCTTTCAAAGATTCCATATCTCATAGAGTTCGGAAAACGAAACTGGTCCATTATTATGCAAAATCTCATTTTATCAATAATCGTTATTACAACGCTAGTCCTTGGAGCAATTGGCGGAGTTTTTAATTTAACTATAGCGGTACTTGCGCATGAGGTTAGCGAATTATTGGTGATTGCCAGTGGCCTTAGAATGCTACGGAGTAAGGAAGGTGTAATATGAATAAATGAAGCACAGCTAAGATAAAATGAGTTTGGT
>CAZYOE010000072.1:0-22821 GCA_964648725.1 uncultured Pseudobdellovibrionaceae bacterium
GCAGTATTTTGTGCGAGTCCGCAGTGAAGGGTTAGGGCGCCCGGCATCGCTATGGTCAAACCCATTGCTGATCGAAGTCACTGATCGAGATCCCGATGGACTGGTCGCTCCAAAGTTTGCAGTTGCTGAGATTGAAACATTGGAAAAGACAGGGATTCCGAAGCTGCAATGGGAAAGTCAGCCCAGTGCTTCTGGTTATCTGGTTGAAGTCTCTAATCGTCCGGATTTTAGTTCAGTTCTTCAATCCTCAAAAGTGAACGAGGCGCTGTGGACGGGAAAAGCAAAACAGCTAGGGGAATACTTTGTGAGAGTTTACCCATTAGCCACCAGCGGTCGCAAAGGGCCAGTCTCTGGAACTATGAACTGGCATTCGCGCGTCCTGGGACCACAGTGGAAAATCAAGGGTAATAGTTTGTCCATTGCCATTCCGCGGGATAAAAATGATCAGATGCTTCCATTTCCGAAAACCCTGTTACAATGGAAAGAGCAGGGAGCAGGAAAGATTACAGAATATAATCTCGAACAAGATGTGGCGCCTGAGTTTATGACGAAGAAAGTTGAAAAAGTAAAAGAAAATAAAATAAACATAGTAGGTTTAAATACCGGAGTCTACTATTACCGGGTTCGCAGTAGCTTTAGTGACGGAAAATTATCTCTTCCTTCCGAGATTTTAAAAATGGAAGTTTTTGAACAACAAGCTGATGGATTGATACCGCCGAATCTGGCTACTAAATCTTTTGAAGGTAAACTGATAGGCGATGAACGGGCGGTTGCTAATTTGAAATGGGAGTCCAGTTCGGCGTCAGTAAAATATAAACTTCAAATGGCAGAGAGTTCTGATTTTAAATCCGGGGTTGTGGAGAAAGTCGTTAATGCGAGTAAGGCCGAATTTGCCATGGCTAAAAAAGGCGATTTTTATATTCGAGTGGCTGGTATCTCAAAAGCTAATCGGGTGGGGCCTTGGAGTTCAGTGGCTCACTGGAAAATTGTTTATGGATCTCCTATTTTAAACCCTATAGATCCGATTAAGGTGGTTGTTCCCGGTGCTGATAGTCCTATTCCTCCAACTTCGGCTCATTTGACTTGGAAAGCGCCGCAGGGACTTAAGGATTTTCAATTGGAAATGGCAGACTCGGCTAATTTTGAGAAACTCTTAGCGACAGAACGCATTAGTGGTAAAGAGTTCAAGTTGAAACTCACTAATCCGGGTAAATTTAAAGTCAGAGTCAAAGGTATCGATAGCCAAGGCTCAGCTTTAACCCCTTATTCGGAACCGATTGCAGTTAAATTCTACGTCAATCGTCCCATGATTCCTCCAGTGCTGTTGAATCCGAAGGATAAAGTATCCTATATACTTTCTAAAATGAAGAACCCGCAAATTTGGTTAGAGTGGACTAGTGATAAACTGGCGACTCAATTTAAAATCGAAATAGCTAAGGATAAGGCCTTTAATAAAGTGCTGCATACCCTGAGTTCAAAAGATAAAAAAATGCTCCTCGATCATAATGTAATACGTGGTAAACTTTATTGGAGAGTCAAAGGCATCAATGATGAACAAGGATCGGAATCCCCCTGGAGCAGTGTTTGGAGTTTGTCAGTTGTGGATATCGAAAATGAAGACTAATACCATTTCCATTTAATTCGCAGCCCAGCATTGGCTGCGTCGCCAGCTTGGTCTACTTTCTAATTGAAAATGGTATTAAAATGATTTAAATTTGCAGGCCAAAGCCAAGTTGCAGTCCTAACAAACTTGCGGCACCAGAAGCCGCTTGTTGCTTAAATTGATACCTTTCGTAGATAAGCTTCCAACTCCAATAATATTTTTCACGAATGTCAAATCGACTCTGCCAAAAGGTATTTAAGAGCGAAGAGTTCTTGCAGTCTTTTGTCAAACATACGGGATAGGCACTCAATTGAGTTTCGAAATTAGTGCCAAAGAAATTTTTTAGCACTGAATTTGGACCATCATAGGAAAGCTTAAGACCGAGCCAAAATGAGTTAGTGGTAGTTGATCCAGTTGAAATCTGGTTAAGTAGGCCTAATTTAATAGTCGAGCTACTTTCGCTATGATGAAAATTCGAGTTCAGACGATAACCGAGGTCAAGTTCGGCGAGGGAAGCTTTCGTATTTGAGGCCTTGAAGTTTCTCATTGTATAACTGAAGTGAGAATTCCAGTGTAACTGATGAAAGGGAGCGTAGCTTCCCATGAAGCTGTCAAAATGCTTTTGCCCGGAGATTTGGATTAAAGTTGCTGAATCAGATTGACTGATAGAGCTAGAGGCATCCTTTACCGTGCTGGATTGAGATCCACTTCCTACGCTTACACCCAAATCCAACCCGCGTCCGCGTTCTACTTCGTAGGATCCTATAAACTTTTTCTGATTTGCCTGAATAGAGATTAAATGGGGCTTATTTAGTCCATATTTGAGATTGTTGATTAGCCAATTTGTGGAAGGAGGGGTTTTAGTAATATGATCCCCTTTCGTTTTGGTCCTGAGGGCGATATTTGGTTGATTTTGAAACCGGAGAGTCAAAGATGACGCGTATGTTTTGTCGATGCTAGATAATAAGTTAGGGCGATTTGACGGCAAGGGCAGTTCATCTTTGTTTATCGAAAGTTCTTGTCTGAGTGGAACTTGGCCAAAAGCTTCAATGTAAAGAAAAGGCTCTTTAAGTGCGATTTGTGCGTTCCAGGGATAAACTTTTTTTTCTTTTGTTTTTTCGCGAAGTTTTAGGTGCACCAAGGATTGGGGTTCATCAAAAAAAATATCCAAGAGATCGAGGTCAATATAATCGGTTTTCACTTCCACAGAAAGTCCGGAGGCCAATTTTGCCGCCAGTGAAACTGTCTTAATGTTTTGATCAAACTGGATGATTCCGTGGTCATTAACTTCTGTCCCGTTAACAATGACAAGATTGTCTTTGTTGGTAGATTCTAAAACTGAGAGAGACCAGTTTTCTTGATCTTGTTGGATTGAGTAGTTGGGAGTGCAGATTTGAATGCGATTAGTTTTAGTCTCCGTGAATATACAGAAGGTGAAAAATGAGCTTTGAGTGAGTCTATCAATGAGAGCGGTGAAGGACGGCAGTTCAAATTGGGCTGACTCCGTTCTTAGGTTTGTTGTCGTCGAAGAATTTGTCGGTACGAGCATTAGTTCTGAAACATCTTTGATCGTGGTGCTCCAAACAGCACGGCCGTGGGGATCTTTTAAAATCAGCGTTCCTCCAACCAGAAATTGCAGTGGACCTTCAATGATTACGGTTGATTGATCCTTTTGTATCAACTTCATATTATTTGTCGAGATTAGGAGATTTCCAAGTTGGATAGAGTTTGTATTCAGCACACTGTACTCTAGTTTTTGACTGAGTAGTTTAACCTGATTGTCGGAAGCCAAAAGATAGAGTTCTTTGTCGGGCTTTGAAAGATCGTCGGAAGCAGATCCAACACTCAGTGAAAATGTTAGAGCTAGAGCAATACTGCAGAGAATATAGACCTTTAACATAAATTTAGGATCTGAGAAGAAAGGCGTAAGATCAAGGCCAATTCTTGCATAGGAGCCTATCCTAAAAGTTAAAACCCAGACCTGCAGTCCCATAAAGGGCCTGGAGTTTTACATTTTTAATTTCGGTTTTATAGTCATAAGCCTTGATTCCAAATCCCGCTTCGCCAAAGAAAAACTTAGTCCACAAGATCTTTCCGTGAAAATTAACGGCATAGTTTGGGGTATTGCCGGGAGTCAGGTTACTAGTTAGTGGGGCCAGGTAGTAGATCATTTCCATATCGACCCACTTGGGATAGCTCATATACGGAAACCAGTTCATGATCCGATCAAAGATTTCTGGCATAGATCGGGCCCAGAAAAATCCAGCACCTCCGAATGAACCATGAATATTATTGATTAATATATCTTCTGCTCCGAAAAGGAGGCCCCATGTTTCGTCGCGTTCCCACAAACCTTGGGTTAGCCGGTACTTAAGGTCAAAGGTTGTTAGTTTTAAAGTTAGGGGTTCTGAGGTTGTACCTTTGGGGGTAAAGGTTTTTAGTGGAGCAAAATGCCGAGCTGAAATTCCCCAACGTTGAACGCTCAAAAGATTATTTTCCCAACCAAAGAGACTTTCAAACCACTGATTGTAGGCGGCTTCACCGAGCAAGTTTAACTGGAGGTCGGCGGAAAGTACTCCCGCGAGTCGCATACTGAATTCACCGCTATAGCCTCGAAAAAGAGTATAGAAGGTTTGAAATTCGTTATCCTGTTCCTTTATAGTTAGGCCACCAGTTTGTTCTTCTCCGGGGATGGCGGCATTGAACTGCCACGAGAGATCTACTCCAGAACTTGAAACTTTCACTTTACCTGGTGGGATGGCGGCAATTTCTATTCCTTTTGAAACTGTGGCACGTAAAACAGGCTTATTGCTATAGGTTGATTTAAGAGGCTTTTTGAGAGCAATTCTGGCTTTGAGCGAAGGCGCTTTACTAATTTCGAGAGGATAAACGAAGAACCCTCCTCCTTTGCCTGGAAGAATTAACTGAGGATTTGACTTGGGAACAACGCTCACCCAATAGTCTTTCATAAGGCCAATGGTTGGGCGCCAGCGAAGAAGCGAAACTAGACCATCGGGATCAATGGCGGGAAAAAGCTTTGTCTCAGGATAAGTGGGTCTAATGGTATGGCCAAGGAGGTAGACCCACTGTTTAGATTCATCAAGATAAAAATCGCTGAGAAACAGTGGTGAAATCTGGCAGTAAAACTCAATCGAAAACCCTTTCACACTCGTGGCCAAAAATCTTTTCGTTTTATTAATTTCCAAATTGATGGAGTCTAGAGGTTTGGCTTCTTTTTGATCCACATAAACCTTTGTAGTGGATGTTTGAGTTTGAATTTTAATTCGCTGGTCTTTTTTAGAGTACCGATAGTAGGGCGTGCAAAAACGAGAATAGTAAGGATCGTCCTTTTGGTTCCAACAAAAGCGAAAGCCGCTCTTCTTTTTGGTATCCAAAAGTGTATCTTTGAGTTCGTCAGCCGGAATTAAGATGCTCGTTTGATTTTGAGGCTTGGCAGATTTCCAAAAGTCCGCATTAAGAGCTTCCTCCATGCTTGCGCCATAGTCCAGGTATTCAGCTTGAATGACTTTACTGAAAAGAACTTTGCCATCTTCGCTGATCACTTCGACTTGGCCTTTTTGGCCTAGTGCGAGTGGTGCTGTAAAGAAAAGAAAAATTTCGTTGGGATCTAACTTCAGATTTTTAGGGCGACCGAGAGCTTTCAGGGGGCCCATACTTGCTTTAAAGGAGTCCTCATTAAAAATGACATCAGAAAGGATGACATCGTCGTCTTGATCTACCGAATAAGTTAATTTAGGGGGGAGCACTTTAACACCATTTTTTTCCGGAATGAACCTCATGTAATGGGGTTGGAATACGTATTTTTTCAGACTTGGAGGAGGGGTTGCAGGGGAATCATTAGCAGGCTCCTGAGTCTGAGTCTGAGCCTTTGCTGTTTCTTGTGCATAAGCAAAAGAGGTCGGCAAAGAAGGCAGTAGCGTCAATAAAAGGATTATTTTCATCATAGAAATAGTCTTAGGTAAAACGCTCTTTTTGTCTATGATTAATCTTTCAAACGGATTTTAGCGAGTAACTTTTTTTAGTTTATAAATAATATCCCATTTGGGCGCGATTTTCTCTACGTCGGCGATTACAAAAGAGATATATATTCCAGTTTCTTCCATGATCTTGTCGGAGATGAGCTTTTTTTCAATTAAAGGATTTACATCATCGACTTTCACCAAGAAATCTAGTTCGCGCATTGACTCATCTTGCATGGTTTTGAGGGAGAGCTTGACAACGCCTTTATCGTTAGGAGTTGCCTTTTGTCCAAAATGAACCACCGCTTTCAGGATTTTTAGTTCGTCTTCTTTAATGAGAACTCGGTCTTTTTCCTGTTTGAAAAGCCATTCGTTATGCCAATCCACAAACTCAAAAAGTGAGTCAGGTTGGGGGATAACTATTTTTTGTTTACCCTCGCCAAGATTCTCCAAACGAATGAGGCCAATGTCATTGAGTGCTTGAAGAAGCTTATCCATTTTGTGAGTGGCTTCTTGGAAAATCTGAATGGTGTAATTGCGGAGGGTGTATTGGGGAACCTGAACGCCTTCTTCGGTTGTTTTTCCGTATTTGAGCCCCACAAAATTGAGAATGGAGATGAGTTTATTAATGGTGTGGGGCGGAAACAGGTCTTCCTCTCCAGGTGGCTTTTCTAAAATTTTTATGCGCATATTAGCTTCACGCAAGTGATCGTTCACTGTGCGCATGACCGCTTTACACCACTCTGGAAAATTTTGAAATTGCGCGTGTAGTGCTTTGAAAGGCAAACAGATCACTTCTGAATCTTTAATGGCTTTGACGGAAGCACTTCTAGGTCGTCCATCGAAGAAAGCCATTTCACCCACCATTGCGCCGGGACCCAGTTCGGCTAATATTATTTCAGAGGTATTTTTGGCTTTTGTGACGGCGAGTTTTCCACCTTTGATAACATACATCGCATCGGATGGGTCTCCATCGCGAAACAAATAATGACCAGCCGGAATTTTTCTTGCGCCTGATACAGACAAACGAAATCCCTCACAATAAGTAACTGTCTTTATTGTGAGGGAAGTTGGGGCCAGTCGTCAAACTGCTTAAAGATTAGTGGGACGAACATCTGGAGAAACTCGACATTGGCCCTCCGTCGCTGCCAGAACTTCTCTAATGCTAAGGTCGGGGGCGTGTTCCAAAAGTACAAACTCACCCTTCTCAATTTGAAAAACTCCAAAATCAGTAAAGACTTGGTGGATACATCCAAGACCTGTCAAAGGCAGGTCACACTTTTTTAAAAGCTTTGAATTTCCGTCTTTGTCTGTTTGTTGCATGGCAACCAGTACACGTTTGGCACCAGCGACGAGATCCATGGCGCCGCCCATACCTTTTACCATTTTTCCAGGGATCATCCAATTGGCGATATTTCCCTCTTGATCAACCTGCATGGCTCCCAAGATGGTAAGGTCAATGTGTCCGCCGCGAATCATGGCAAAACTATCCGCTGACGAGAAAAAACTCGAGCCGGGGATGGCGGTGATGGTTTGTTTTCCAGCATTAATAAGGTCTGGATCCACCTCGCCTTCACGAGGAAAGGGGCCAATGCCTAAAAGACCATTTTCACTTTGTAGGAAAACCCCGGAATTTGGCGGCAAATAATTTGCAACCAACGTGGGAATTCCAATTCCTAAGTTCACAACGCTTCCGGGGCGAACTTCAAGGGCAAGGCGATGAGCGAGTTGTTCACGTGTTAATGGCATACAAGTTCCTCATGGACGAGTGGTTCGTTGTTCAATTCGTTTTTGATAATTAGTACCCTGAATGATCCTCTGGACAAAAATACCCGGGGTGTGAACTTGATCGGGATCAAGTTCTCCAACTTCGACAAGTTCTTCAACTTCAGCGATTGTAATTTTCCCTGCTGTTGCGACCATGGGGTTAAAGTTCCGCGCTGTTTTTCGATAAATCAAATTACCAAACTTATCGCCCTTCCACGCCTTCACTAAGGCAAGATCTCCCGTGAGGGCTTCTTCTAAAACATAATTGCGTCCGTTAAACTCGCGAGTTTCTTTGCCCTCGGCAACGAGAGTGCCGTAACCTGTAGGAGTAAAGAAGGCGGGAATTCCGGCGCCACCGGCTCGGAGTCGCTCCGCCAATGTTCCTTGCGGTGTGAGTTCGACTTCGAGTTCTCCGCTCATAAACTGTTTTTCAAAAGTAGCGTTTTCGCCGACGTAGCTTGAGATCATCTTGCGAATCTGCTTGGTTTTCAAAAGTAAACCTAAACCCCAATCATCAACACCCGCATTGTTAGAAACACAAGTAAGCCTTTTGGCGCCGGAATCGCGAAGTGCTAGAATCAGAGTTTCAGGGATACCGCACAAACCAAAACCGCCCACAAGGACGGTCATATTGTCAGCAATACCCTTGATGGCTTCATTGGCATTGGTATAAACTTTATTAAAGGAACTCATCTGGTTAGTTCCCCATTTTTTCTACAATCAAAGCAACCGCTTCGCCACCACCGATACAAAGTGTCGCTAAACCATATTTCTTATTATGAGTGTGAAGAGCGTAAGATAATGTTGTCAGAATTCTTGCGCCGCTGGCACCAATTGGATGACCAAGAGCCACAGCACCACCATGAGGATTCACTTTTTCCGCAGGTATCTGAAGTTCTTTCATCGCAACCATCGTAACCACCGCGAAGGCTTCATTGATTTCCCAGAAATCAATGTCCTTCACGCTAAGGTTAGCCATCTGCAAGGCTTTTTTAATGGCACCCACGGGAGCTGTTGTAAACCACTTCGGGTCTTGTGCAAAAGTGGCATAGCTCACGATTTTAGCTAAGGGTTTTAGGGAGCGTTTTTTCATTTGTGATTCTGACATCAGCACTAAAGCGCAAGCGCCGTCATTGACTTTACTGGCATTGGCAGCGGTAATCGTTCCTTGTTTATCAAAAGCGGGCTTAAGGGTTGGCATTTTATCGAATTTAGCATTGCCGGGTTCCTCATCCTTCTCGATCAGAACGGATTCCTTTCTGCCGGCAACGGTGACCCCGATAATTTCATTTTTAAACAATGAATCCGTCATGGCCTTTTGCGCTTTTTTGTAACTCTCGATAGCAAATTCATCTTGGGCTTCACGGGTAAAATGATGTTCCTTAACACAAAGCTCCCCGGCGTTACCCATATGCCAGTTGCTATAGGGATCCCAAAGGCCATCTTTGATCATGGAGTCCACTAAGGCCACAGAACCCATTCGATAACCCACACGAGAATTTTCCATCAAATGAGGAGCCTGTGACATATTTTCTTGTCCACCAGCGACGACAATCATTTCTGGATTGAGGCGAATAGCATCAGATCCAAGCATCACTGCTTTTAAACCAGATCCACAAACTTTATTGATCGTCATGCAGGCGACTGAACTTGGTAATCCTGCATAAATTGCTGCTTGACGAGCAGGCGCTTGACCCACACCAGCAGTAAGGACTTCTCCCAAGATGCATTCAGTGACATCTTCTGGTTTTATCTGGCTCCGTACAACCGCTTCCTTAATTGCGGTGGCTCCCAACTGCGGAGCACTAAGGCTACTTAATGAACCTTGAAAAGATCCGATGGGGGTGCGAACAGCACTTGTAATATAAACATTTTCCATTGATGATCTCCTTATATGATGGCTGGATAGATTCTGCTGAAAAAGGCCAACTTCCGTATTGGCTTCGCTTCATCTCTCACTCATCGTAGGGGAACTACGCTTCATTCGATTTGAAGCTCACCGTCTTGAATTTGGCTCTTTTCAGCAGAATCTGGATAAAGCGTGGTTGGAGTCCACCTATTTTTTTAAATTTTGTCAAGGAGGAAGGTCGCGATGAACAGTTCAATAGTTCCCATGCTGGTTGTCCTTTTGTTTAGTGGAAGTCTATGGTCCGCGCAGTGGGAAATTCCCGGTCAAGGGATTCAGGAGATTCTCATTCGAGCCAAGGCGGCAAAGTTATTGGTGCAAAAGTCGAATTCTCCATCGATTCGTGTGAATGTCACTGGCGCAAGAGATTCCGCCTGGGTTCAAGAAGTGCATAATGGCGTGCTGAACGTGGTTGGCCCTGAAAATGGAATTACGGTGGACGATACAGCAGTCATCTTGGAAATCCCGGCGGGAATCATAAATAGTAGCTTGGTTTTTGAAGAGGTGCGTGCCGAATTGCAATCGGTTTCGCGCGTGATGATAAACTCGCTTAAAGGTAAGATTACGGCACGATCGACTGGAGATAGTGTTAAGATTTTTATGCAGAAGGGTGAGGTTCAGAGTTATCAGCCCATGGGGGCACTTGATATCGAAAGTTTTGCAGGTAAAATTTCCGTGAGTGATGGGCAAGGGGCCTTGAAGATTCGTCTCTTTAATGGTGATCTCATTATCGATAAAAATATGGGCAGCATTAACCTTGAGAGTCAGTCTTCATCGGCCAAAATTACTGGCCAGCAGGGCATAGTTAATTTGCAATGGGGAAAAGGACGTTTGGTGATGTCTGATTTTTCAGGGCGTCTTGCAGGAACCAGCAGTGATGGGCAATTACATTTACATATTAAGCCCGATACAATGGTTGATTTGCAGGCAAATCGAGGACGAGTCACTGTCAATTTACCCTCTGATAGCGGGGCCTCTTTAAATGTGCGTTCGGCGACGGGCGATGTGGCTGTTCCCGGCCCATTAAAGGTATCCCGTGAGGGCCGATTTAGAGTCGCTCGAGGTAAGTTGGTAGGAGCCTTAAAAGGTAGCATTACCATTCGGGCAGAAGATGCTTCTATTGGAATTCGTTAGACTAAAAAGACTATTTCAGGATTTACCATTGACAGAGTGGGTAAAATAAAACAAGCATCGAATTCTATGGCAAAACCGACACCGAAATCATCCAAAAAAGAAGTAAAGCCGGCAAAAGCTCCTGCAAAGGCTGCTGCGCCTAAAAAAGATCACAAGATTGCTGCTAAAAAAGCACCAGAAAAGAAAGCCGCTAAAACGGCGCATAAACATGGTGCTAAGCCCGCGGCAAAAGCTCCTGCAAAGTCCGTTTCTAAAAAAGAAGAAAAAAAGCTGATAGCAGCAAAGCCTGTGGGTAAACCGTCACCTAAAAAGATTGAAGTTAAAAAACCAGCCCATGGAAAACCAACGCCTGTTGAAGATGCGAAAAAAGCCAAGGCTGAAAAAGTGTCTATTGCTCCAGCCGCGACAGCTGCTAAGGCTACAAAGGTAGCTCCTAAGAAAAAGGGAACTGGCAAAAAAGAAGAACTCGAGCTTGAAGATGACTTAGTCGGTGAAGGGGATGATTTTGCCACTGATGAACTTTCGGAATATCAGGCTGAACTGGAAAGTGCTGAGGAGGAAGTTGAAGAACAGGAAATTTCTGTCGAAGAAGCTCCCGTGGTTGTGGCTCCGGCTCCTGCTAAAGAAAAATCGGATGACATTGTCTTAACGGATGCCGAAGGTCGCCGTTATTGCCGTGTGAAAGACTGCGACCAGGTTGCAACTGTTGATAGCTACTGTCGCTTTCACTACTTGTTGCTGTGGAAGAAGATTCAGGTTCGTAAGAAAATCCTTATGGATGGCAAACTCGAGCGTTATGTCGAGGAATTAACGTCCCGTTATCCAGACAAATTTTTGGAAGTTATTCGAAGAGATTTACGCACTGAAAAAGATTTCGTATCTGCGATTCAGGAAATGGAAATTGATGAGTCTGTGAGTGATAATGATTTTGAAGATGAAGCATCAAACTTTATTGATGAAGTTCGCGGCGCTTCTCCTGAAGGGATCGCTGAGGATGATGAATACTAAAGAGAGAATTTGAAGTTTAGAAAAAAAGGTGGACCTCGCGTCCCCCCTCCCTTTTTTTATGGGATCAAATCAAAATACATTAGGCCTGAGAATCAAAATAAATGAGGGGCTGGCCTCTAAAAAGGCACTGGAAGGCATTTTTTCGGGCCCAATAGACAACTTTACAACTAACTAAAGTTCGTTTATAGTGGCTGCCAATGAAGATAATTAAGTTTTGGATGTTGACGATCAGTCTTATCGTGGTCAGCGGGCAAGTCTTTGCCAAGGGAGCAGGCAACCGTTGCCTTGAGGCGCTGGGCTATTCCCGGCAGCTCCCTGTTTTTGAACAGAGCACGCCTTATACCTGCGGCCCGACCGTGATATTAAGTATATTGAGTCGGCGAGGACTTTTGGCTGAGTCCACCACAGATACTCAGCTTGGAAAAATGATGGGTTCTAATTCAGAGGTAGGCACGAGTCCGCAGGCCATGGTTAGGATTCTCAAACATTTTGGTTTAGGGGCACGAATATTTCTATCCAACAATCCAACAGAGTTTCTTGCCCAACTTCAATCAAATAAAGATCATATACTCTTGGTTCGAGATGGTGAGGAGGCTCACTGGGTGGGGCTTTCCGGTTTTTCCGGTAATAGGGTTAAGTTGATGGACCCATGGAAAAATCAGGGGAGCCTTAAGTATATTTCAAGAACGCATTTAATTGATATTTGGAACTCGGTTCCTTTCGATGCACAGACGACTTATAATTACCTAAGCATTGAAGTCTTTTAGCTTAATGACTTCTTACTGACTCATCTTCAGATTCTTCGCCTTCAAAGTTCAAGTCGTCTTGTTCGAGGTCCTCATCGTCATTCGTGGGAATCCGTTCTTCAATGACGTAATCAAGAGCGTCTTGGCTACCAGCCTCATTCACCAAGTCCTCTTCAATCATTCCGAGGATTCGGTCAGCTTCAGCTTCGAGTTCCGTATTGGTGGTTGTGTACTGCATGAATACGGGAGTGCCTTCAAATTTGAATTCAGTCCACTGACGAGGAAAATCCACGTCGCCGTCGAAATCAAAGTACTCGGCCATCATTGAGGCCGCGGCTTCAATACAGTGATGCATTATTTTTTTTGCGTTTTGCGATTCAGGATTGTAGTAGGCAGAGGCTTCAAAATTAGCCTGTTTGATTTGCCCTTCGATCTTCGTACCCAAACGGAAGAGAATTTCTTCAGGATAGATACGACCTTCCAAGTGAAGGCCTGCACCCTCAATGAGGTGATCTTCAAAAGTTTCAGCAACTAAGTCTTGCACCTGTTCTAGGAACTCTGGTGGGAAATTTGTCCAGGTTTTTGAGCTGCTTAAACGTGGATTCATCGTATTTTCTCCTTAGTCTGTCCTTAACATTGACCCCATGAATTTAATGACTTATAAGGCAAGTTCACTTTTGACGCAATGTGAAAGTTGCACTTTAGAGTGCCAAATTCAGTTAGTCCCAGGAGGATTTCTTGATCGAGACACAAAACGGGGATGTCGTTGTCCCAAAAGAGCATTATCCCAGTCAAGATATCGGCAAAGGTCGAGGGGTTTATGTTTCGACCTATGGTTGCCAAATGAACGTAAATGATTCTGAGCGTATGTATGCCCTTCTTGAGATGGCCAATTTTACGCCTGTTCCCACGCCTGGGCAGGCTTCATTGATTATCATCAATTCGTGCAGTGTCCGCGAAAAGCCCGTGCATAAGGTTTACTCTGAAGTGGGTAAATTCCGAAAACTCCGAGAGAAAAACCCTGATTTAAAAATAGGTGTGGGTGGCTGTGTCGGTTCCCAGGAAAAAGGCAATCTCGTTAAAAATCAACCCCTCATTGATTTCGTTTTTGGCACTGATAATATCGATCAGCTTCCAGAGATTATTTCTCAAGTTTATCATACCGAGAATCCCACAATCCAAACTAATTTTGAACACCGGGCGCCTTACTATGTGGAAACTCTAGTGCGTAATCCTGGTGTGGCCACTTTTGTGAATGTTACCAAGGGCTGTGATAACTTCTGCACGTTCTGTGTGGTTCCCTATACGCGTGGCCGCGAGAAATCTCGACCTTACGATCATGTGATGAAGGATGTGAATGATTTGATTGCTAGAGGAGTGAAAGAAGTCACCCTTCTTGGGCAGAACGTTAACTCCTATGAATCGGAGTGTAGCAAAGACTTTGCTGATCTTTTAAAAGGAATTGCCGTTGATACCAGGATTGAGCGCATCCGTTATACCACTAGCCATCCCAAAGATTTCGATGAAAAACTCATGCACGTTATGGCAGCTCATCAAAATAAAATTTGCGAATACATTCACCTTCCATTTCAAAGCGGTAGTACTCGCATCCTTGAACGCATGAACCGTGGTTATACACGTGAGGAATACTTGGCGAAGATTGCGCAAATTAAAAAGATCATTCCCAATGTGGTGCTTTCAACCGATATCATTGTGGGTTTTCCCGGCGAAACGGAAGAAGACTTTCAAGATACAGTGAGCTTGGTCCTTGAAGCAGGGTATGAAACGATTTATGCGTTTAAATACTCTCCAAGGCCCTTTACCAAAGCGGCACGTTTTGAAGATCAGGTGCCTGAAGAAGTTAAAGAGCGCCGCTTAAATGAGCTTTTTGCGGCTCATAACAAAATGGCCTTTGATCTCGTAAAGCGTTATGAGGGGCAGATTTTGCAGGTTCTTGTTGAGCATTATTCGGAAACCCGCGGCAATTTGCATGGCCGCTCCACGCAAAATAAAAATGTTTACTTTGATGGGTCAAAAGATATTGTTGGGCAAACAGTTCCCGTGAGAATCACGAGGGCTATGCCAGCCACCTTTAGGGGAGAATTGGTTCAATCATGAAAAATGAAGACTTGATTCCAGAAACTCTGACTCAGTTTTTATTCCATCAGCCACTAGATGAGAATGAAGCAATAACAGACCAGGAGCTTATCGAGTTGGTTGCCTATGGTCTTTCTGTGGGTCATGAAATGGGGCATCCGGTTTTAATTTTAAAGGCGAAGAAACAGGACTTGACCTTGCCGATTCCATTGAATCCTTTGGAAGCTGGAATCACACTCGCACAATCCAATAAGTCGATCGCTCCCGTGAGCCCTCATAAGGCCACAGCAGCATTGTTAAAAGCTTTGGGAATGCAAATTGATAAATGCGTGTTCGTGGAAATTAAAAACTCGCATCAATATGTGAAACTTTTTGTTTCAGGGCATCCACAGGTTCGTAGCTTAAAGGTCAAAGCGGAAGAAGTTTTATCTTTGTGTTTGTATCTGGAAGTTCCGCTTTATACGACGCGCGAATTTATCGCTCGTAGCCGAGTGATGGTGGCGGAGATCGACGAACAACGCCGTGAACTTCTGAATAATCCGACGGTTCTTTCAAAAAACCATTTATACATTAATTAGATTCTGCTGAAAAAGACCCAAATTCAAGGCGACATGCTTGAGATCGAAGGAGGCATAGTTCCATTACTTTGAGTGAGCGATGAAGTGAAGCCAACGCAGACGTTGGTCTTTTTCAGCAGAATCTAATTATTAGTAGTAGGAGTCCTCGATGGAAATTTTTTGCCGTGGAACGAAACCTTCTCTGGGAACCGCTGTCTTTGTAGCTGATGGTGCGAAGATTGTGGGAGATGTAACAATTGGCTCAGAGAGTTCAATTTGGTTTAATGCCGTTTTGCGTGGGGATGTGGCACCGATTAAAATTGGTGCGAAAACCAATATTCAAGACAATGCGGTAGTGCATGGAACCTGGCATAAAGCGGCCGCCATCATTGGCGATGGGGTGACAATTGGACATTCGGCCATTCTTCATGGTTGTAGCGTCGGTGACAATTGTTTGATCGGCATGGGTGCGATAATCATGGATCTTGCTAAGATTGGGCCAAACTGTATTGTGGGCGCAGGATCTCTTGTTACGGAGGGGAGTGAGTTTCCCGAGGGATCATTGATTCTTGGTCGTCCTGCCAAAGTGGTTCGTCCACTAAAACCTGAAGAACTCGCGTTTCTTCCAAAGTCCGCTGCCAATTATATCACCTACACGTCCTGGTATAAGTAGATTCTTCTGAAATAAGTCCAACTTCGTCGAATAGTTGGGTTGATATTGATGGGGCAGGGTCAGCACTTTCTTACGATCTCGCCTCGAGTTCCTGGCAGGAATACCAACAAGTCAATGGTGCGGATATGTTGCTGGCCTATCCCACAATGAACATTCTGAATGCAGACGGTTTTTTACCCACGGGAAATTACGGGACTACTCTTCTTGATACCTTAGGCTTTGGCATCATTCGCAGAGAAGTCAATCCAGCGACGAATTCCAACTACACGGATCGCGGCCTTTTTCGTGGAGGAAAATTTGATGAAAGCACGCAATGGGAGCGCCGTGCGGGGATATATTCTGCGTGGATTGTTTTTGATAGGACTTTGAGTTGGGACAACTTAGGTTTTCGTTGCTCCTATGATCCGTAAAGAAAAAACAGCAACGCAAATCAAATGTGTAGCGATGCTTCATAGTATTTTGGGGGGCGAGATTGGATCATCGAACTGTGGGCATTATAAAGGATTACCGTCTTGCTTTGGATCCCCTGATTTTTCGACTGAATCAAATTTCTTCCTACAATTCTTTTTTTTGCAACATTTAATTGGATCCAGGACGAAGTATGCAGCTTCAAAATTAAATCTATATGTCTTTGTAACCTCTATTTTATTTGCGGGGAAAGATGAATTCGGTTTTGTTCCATCCTGATATAAATAAGATATGGACTGCTTCCATTTTCCATTTCCTAACTTTTCATTTTCGATCTTATATCCTTTACATTTCACTTCTTGTTTTTTTTGCACTCCAGACAATTCAAATTGCTCAGTTACTGTTAGATCGTTATTACCTTTAATATTCCTCAACGCTTCCAGACCAATAAAATCGCAAGCATCTAAGTTACTAATGGATTTAATGTCCTTACCGTCGTAATTGACAGTAAATCTTGTTTGACCACTATCATTATCCTCCACCCCCCCTCCATGTGTAGTGAAACTAATGACACGACCATTTCCATGGCAACGAATTTCTTTAAATTTTTCTAAAATAGGATCCCATTTTCTTAAGCAGATCCCGCTGACGGGAATGCAAGAATTGCTTTGGGTCTCACTTGTTTCATCGTCCTCTTCAATATCGGTCCATGACTCTGGTACCTTGACATTTTCGATCCATTTGCTACTGATTAGACCCTTGAAGTTTTCCTTTGGTTTTAGACAGTTTTGCCGGGTTGATGCCGAATTACTTAAACTTGGAATTTCCCACTTAACTTCGTCACCATTTTCTTCCACAACCCTATCCAAAGGGTGCTGTAATTCCACGATTTTCGGATTACATTTCTGTATTTCTGAGGCGTTCGACCAGCGTATGGTTCCCATTAAGGACACTAAAATTGAAAAGAAAAACGCAGCAATCTTCAATTTAGACCTCCATTATTATTATCTCAATGTTATCAGGTAAATTAAGTATTTTAAACTGAAAATCACTGCGAGAAAGGTTCCGAGATGAACCTGGATCAGGTTCTAGACTTTAGGCACCTTTGACCGCTGATGTACCTGCAGTGTTTACTGAGGGATCGGAAACATCTTGATACTTTCTGTGGTACTCTATGAAATTTCAGATCTCTACAAGAGGGTATCCTTTCGGGTAGTGGCTAAGTGACACCATTTTTTTGAAAAAGACCTGGAATGGAATTTGCTAATAGGGAACTTTGTAACAAAGGGGGCCAATATGAACCGCATAATGATTTTACTATTAACAATTATTTCTTGTTCTGCTTTTGCACAGGAGGAACAAGTCACGGAGCCAACGAACGTAGATTCAGGCCAAATTGAAAGATTTTTAACAGAGGGAGGTGACACCAATACGGTTGATGTGCAAAATTTCAATTTGACTTATCCTGGCGGTATTTGTCGCGTCAATCTTGTTCGTAATGATGGATCGCTGATTGAGCGGTTTGAATCTCGGGATTGCAACATTGCGTACAATAGTTGCCAGCGAGAACTTAGGAATCGTCACTCTCGTGGCATGAATCCTTATGCTAGGTGTGTATACGCCAATAATGGTGGTGGATACCCAGGGAATCCAAGACCAAACCGCGGTTGGATCTGTGTTGCCAAGGACGGTGGATGGGAAGAACATTACGGTGGACACTCGGGCTATGCTTACAATAGATGGAATGCTGAACAAAAGGCATTGAATGAATGTCGACGCTTCCATAGTAGCTGTTACATATCTCAGTGTGATATTCGTTAATACCATCAAAGAGAGCCATTCTGACGGGCCTAACAGCCTGTCTTTAGAACGTCAATTTTAATTGGGTGTGGCCTTTTTAGGCTGCACTCCAAAAAGTGAATTGCCTTTTTTTAGGCTCGCCAACTGATACATAATGTTTGGTTAGCAGCAATTTGCTGAAAATTTCTAATTCGAATCACTCAAAGGTCTTTGTCATCGGCAATTGGCGGGAGCTGAGAGAGCTAGTTTCCGTTTTATTTGTCTTAATCTTTGGCTTAGCTAAAGCGTCTTTATATAATTCGATTCGAAGATGCCTACTCATACCCGTTGCCAACGAAAAACCAAACGACTTAGCTTGACTCTTCACACTGAGCATTAGCACTCATAGAACTAGAACACTATCAGTGAGGTGATAACGCCTCCATACACGAATTCGGATTCGGTATTGGTTTGGAAAACAAGTTAATGAGTTTTTCTTTAGCGAGGTCTATCCCCAAATTTAAAGCAAAAAGCTTTTTAAAATCTTTAACCGGCATATATTCGGAATAAATGGCTAATCGTCCGAGAGAGGATAATGAAGTCCTAAATGCCTCATCAAGAACAACGATGGCATCAGCATTGACTTCGGTTTCAAGGTACTTTTGCAGCTCTTGCTGAATTAACAAAATTCTTACGTGGGGAAGATGACTGCCTGGAAACGAAGTGGGTCTCATCACTCGCGGGAGAATGCTGCGAAGGGCGTCTTTGAGTTTATTTTCTGGAATGGGCGCGGAGTCTGTCATGGTTTTAGTCTCAAAAATAAGACTGGCGTTTTTGATCAAATTCTCCATTGAGGCTGATGTTAAGGAGTCGCTTGTCAGTGTTGCATAAACCGTTCGCAAGGCCGGAAGTTTATCTGGAGCAATTTTTGTTAACTGGGCATAATCGATTCGAACCACTCGTTTCTGGGAACCATCATAGAGCCAGTTTCCCGGGTGACCATCAGGATCAAAAACCCCATATTTAAAGAGTGCCCTGAGCTCAGACTTCACAATTGTTTTAGCGACCTCATCTTGGGTTGCTGGCGTGAGGTCAAAAAATCGGGTATTTGGAATGTATTCGTAAATCGAAACGGAATCTTGAAACTCTGTGGGTATGAGGTTTTGAAAATCAAAAAGCGGTGAAGCCACGTCAACGGCAAGAGCACCAGTTAAAGGTCGGCTCCGCTGGTAAACCTGTTTGGTGGTTTCATAGTGCCCTCGAGATTTTCGCCCACTTAGTTCTGGTCCTCCCGGTTTTAGTTTTTCAAAAGCATGGCGTCTCGCTTCATCTAATAGGGCGGCCGTTCGGCGAAGGGACGCATCTTCCTCTTTGAGCAGGCGCTTGATAACTTGATCCCAGACTTCGTTTTCTCCTGCAATTTTTCCAGAAATGTTTTCACGTGAGATTTGAATAGTGACCTTTTGAGTTTTTCCGGTATTTGGATTGGTCATGTCGGCAAGAACAACATAGTTAATTGATCCCGAGCCAATGATTGGTCCTAAATATTCAAGTGGTTTAATTTGTCCGCCAAAAATAGATTGTAATTTTTCGAAGAGTTCTTTGCGATTAGGTTTTATTGCGTCGTCAAAAAAATTATCCAGTTCTGCTCGCTCTGAGGCAGGAACTAGTCCGCTTGTTCTGAGGAATTGACCAGCTCGAATACCAAAGGGTCCTAAAGCCTCAAGAATCGACTTGAGCGAGGAACTTTTTTGTTTTGAAGTGGCCATTGACCCAAAAATTCGGCCAAGCAAGGCCATTTGTTCCGATTGAGGGAGTGCTTCTAAATAGAAAGTATAGAGTCTCGAAATTAGCTTGTGAGATTGATAGTTTCCAAGTACCAGCTGGTTTACTTTTTCAAGGCTTTCGGGTGTGGATAATAGGCCGGTTACCGAATCAAGAATTGGTTGCAAAAAATAGATTTTCAATCGTAGATCACTATGTAGGAAACTGCGGCGCAATTGTACCAGTTTTTGGGTGGCGAGATCTTCTCGGAGATTTCCATAAACGCGAATTAAGCGTGGTGGAGTCTCAGTTAATCCGATCAGGTAACGTAGCATTTCAAAGCGTTCTTCTTGTGAGGCAATGAGTTTATCAATCGCCTGGGGGGCATCGATACCTTGCAGAGCATCGTTTTGGACCCAATTTTCTTTGGTGTAGCGAATGGCCTGGAGTTTCTCAGTTTCAGGTTTTGTAGTCGTCAATGTAGTTTCGATATAGACGGCGAGTTCATTGGAGATTTCATCAATTTGAGGGAAACGCTCTTGAATAAAACTAATAATTTGATCGATAATGGGACGTGAATCGAGAACATTCACTTTTGGGCTCGCGCCAACTTTACTTTTTAGACTTTCATTTTCAAGGTTAAATTTTGTATTCAACTGCCATCGGGCTAAGTCAAGTTTGGTCTTTTGATAATGGACTTGTTTAAGGATTTGTTTATCCAGAAATTGGAATGCCAAGGAGTCTTTTCTGTTAAGGTTTGATATAATTGATAACAACAATTCATCAGTAGTGGGCGAGGTTCCAAAAAATTCTACGTTCCATTTCCATACTTGAACCTTTTGAAACAAAGGAATTGTTTTTAGGAGTTCAAGATCTTTAGGAAAGTCAGAGATCTCCTTCGCATCAATGTATTGTTTGGTAAAATTGACGAAAAAAGATTTTCTATAGTTGGCAAATTCATTATAAGTCGATCCGCGCGCTTGATATTCATCGTAAAAAGCATCTTCGATTCCTCTTATCACTGCATATTTAAAAGCAAAACGTTCCTTTGGATCGGTGGGCATCAGCGGCTTCCAAAAATTAGCATCTAAGGAAAACGATTGAGAATAGGTCTTAAAAGTACCTGAAATTCGACCAAGCAAAGTTCGTATCGCTTTCGCGACGCGGTCTCCCTCTTTAAGATTGTCCAAACTATTATATATCTCCTGATATTCTTCTTGAAAAAAGGACATCACCACTTGGCGATCGTCATAGGGAATAAGCTGGTATAATTTGCCGAGGAATTGGTACATGGCTTTCTTTTCTAGAGCTTCTTTTTTGAGCTTTTGAGTTGAGTAAAGGAAAAAATCTTTTACAAACCTGATATAGGCTGGTGACTCATTTTGATAATTGCGATTATAATCAATCACCATATCATTTTTATTTATAAACGAATAAAATTCATCCATAGTCAATCGAGAGGCGTACTTGGCAAAAATAAGAGTAAAAGGTAGAACTCGTCCTAAGCGAGGTACCTTGGTACTCGTGTCTTTAAGTGTTTTTTGAATTTTTTCATGCGACGTAGGCGTTTCAATCAGTCGATCAAGGGAGCGTGCAAGATCTTGGGGGCGGGGCGAACGGCTTCCGACCATTTTTGCTAGGTCTGGCAAGCGAGCAAATATAAGTGCTCGCAAATCAGAGTCTTTCTTGGAGGGTAGTAGGTCTTTGAATTGAACCAATGCCTTAGCGAAGGTCGATGGCGACAACTGAAGGGGGCTTTTACTAAAGGCCGGTAAACTCGAAGTGAGCATTGCAAATGTGGTTTTATATTTATCCCATTGGTCAAACCAACTCTCAATATGTTCAGTCCGATTGATCTCGAAAATATAACTCTCTTCAATTTTCGCTTGGAGTTTTTCAAAAAAACCGGGTGAACTTAAACGCGTCTCGCCAATTAAAGCGTTTTTTTTAAGTGATTGAATTATGCCTTGAACATCTTTCATATGGTAGGTGTGTTTCAAAATCAAGTTAAGTAGCCGGTCAATTTTTTCGTTGGCCGATTCCGGATCAACCTTAGTAAAATCTTGGTAAGCTTCCCACAGGGTATTTCCATTGGGAGAGGGCTCCATCCACCAACGACCGATTAAACTTCCAAATCCATCATAGGCATAGGTGTTTGATTTTGAGTCGAGTTCTCGTTCAACCGCAGCAATGTACAAATCAAAGATCTCGCCATACTGTTGAGGCTCGACGCCAGCGGCCTTCATTGGGTCGAGTATTTCTCTCACCATATGATAGGCTTTAATTTCTGTTTTATAAAGATCCAGGTGTTTTTTAAGCTCTGAAACATAAGTCTTACGATAGTCATTGATCACATTTTCAAGCCCTTTCGGTTTAAGGCCAATTTGGGTCATGGCGACAGGTCTGAAAGTCAGAGTCAAAACTGGGGGGGTTGCGTGTTTAGCGGCAATGGCATCGATATCAGAGATATGTGAGTAAATAAGTTTTGATTTTTCGTAATCCATCTTGAGTTTTTCGAGTTTGCTTTGTTGGTCGTTCAATTGTGTCTCTGCAAATTTTTGGTCTTCCGAAGTGACACTTTTGGCGATTTTAGTTTTGGTCTGTGCAATTTGCTTCAAAGTTTCATTCAATCGATATTTGACATTGAGAATTTCAGGTATGGTCAGCCGAAAACCTCGTTCATCCACAGTATTCAATTCATCCAATTCCTTGAGCGTTTTACAGCGATAGTCGCTGCCCAAGGCACTCAAACGAGCCTGACGGTAGTTGTTATAAAGTGACAGATGCAATTTAATTTCAAGATCAACTTGTTCGCTCAAGGGAAGGAGATCAAATCCCATAATGCGCAGTTTTCCAAGATTAGTTTCAAAATCTTTTGCATAATGGTTTCGTTCTTTTCTTTCGGCATAACTGATTTTCCCGTCAAGAAACCTTTGATAATGCTCCTTGGCTTTTGAAAGCGGGTTTTTTATATAGGTATTGATGGCTTTGCGTTTTGAAATTAAAAAAAACTCCGTTCGCAGGTAGTTGTCTTGTATCGGACCTATAAGGTTTCGAGTCACCTTTTGGTCATCCAAGCGGTAGGTATTGGCTTGGCCACGCTCCCGAATATCGTATACAAGGGCCAGCCCGGTTGAATGAACCCGTGACGCCGAATCAGAATGAGTTGTTGATGGTATATCACCGAAGCGTAGCCTCAGTCGTTGGAGGAATTGAATAAACGCATAAGGGTTTTTTTTGGATTTTGAAGAGCGATTGAGAACCGACTTGGCATCGACTTCATTTTCCACAGTTCTTCTTAAAAGCATTGAACGCCCATCATCTTGAGCTTCATAGAGATCCACTTGGGGTCTCTAACTTTGAGTGGGGTGACGCAAAAAGTGTTACTTTTTAAGTGGC
>CAZYOE010000073.1:0-18163 GCA_964648725.1 uncultured Pseudobdellovibrionaceae bacterium
AAACGGATTTGAACCGCTGTACACGCTTTTGCAGAGCGCTGCCTAGCCCCTCGGCCATACCACCCCTGTAGGATGAAAACTCAAACTACCCATAAAGTTAATTTGAGTCAATCCCATCTTTGTAATTCCACAAAAGGTGTCACGGTGAACTTGATGGCCTCCTCAATCTCCACAATACTCGGACGAGTTTTGCCTCTTATATCAGCGAAAGTTAGCGCAACTCTCAGTGTGGAAAGGTAACGGCGGTGAGACCCCTGCAGTTGTTCCATCAGTTTTCGCTCGAGGAGTGGCCAGTGGGGAACATCAAAGAAGGCTTCTGGCAGAGAAGCATTTTCAGCGAATCGCAAAGGCCTTGATTGGCGAATCTGGTCGATCAATGTCTTCAATTCGCTCAATTGAACCGAGCGTTCACCTTTCCATTGATGCGAAAAATTGAGCATTTGAAATCGATCCATCAGAGGGCCCGTCAGCCTCTGCGAATAGCTTCGGCACTTTGTCAGTGAATATCGACAACGTGTGGGTGTTTTGGGAACAAAATCCCCGCACGGGCAAAGATTAGTTGTGGCTAGAAAATGAAATTTGCAATCGTAAGTCTGATAGCCCGCAGCTCGAGCTAAACGAATTTTATTTGTCTCCAAGGGTTCGCGCAAAGCTTCCATCACCGTGGGTTTAAACTCAAGAAGCTCATCCAGAATTAAAGTTCCATGGTGAGCGCGGGCCAGTTCTCCCGCACGCAGCGGATTGCCGCCACCGACAAGTCCCTGTGTGGTAATGGAATGATGGGGACGCACAAAGGGGCGCCAAAAGGAGTCTGTTGTTTTTGCGTTGCTAGGATGGCAGTGGCGTCGCCACAGCTCTTTTTGCATCGGTAGGTCGGGATTGGCACCCAGGCCATGAATCACTTCACTCATTAATGATTTACCACTGCCGGCAGGGCCTGCTAATAAAAGGGAATGACGACCTAGAGCGCAGACTAATGCTAAGTCGGCCTGAAACGGTGTTAATGAAATATCGGGCAATGAAGGTGGTGTTAGCGTTGGTGTTGGCGCGTCTGTGCTCCATTCAGGTTCGGTGAGAAAACGCAAGTGGGAGATGGTGCCCATTGGGGAGTCGAGCCAGGGACGCGGTGTACTAGTGGGAGTTGGACCACTTAATAAAAGACGTTCACCTAAATCGTTCACCCATAACAGATCGTCGGGTTGTTGAATGCTGCCATCGAGATTGAGTTCTCCGTATAGTATCCAACGTTGATGATCCGATGGGATCGGTAACTGTTGGGTCTCCCAAATAATTCCGGCGGCGACAGCGAGTTCAAGGCCGCGGCTGGATTTTTTAAGATGATTGGGTTTGAGATTCACAATGATTTGATCAGCCTCGGGCCAACTAAATCCGCTTTGTTTGATTGCGGTTTTAATCCGAATAGCACTTTCTTTGATCGCCTGATCGGGGAGGCCCACGAATTTTAACTCGGGGAGGCCGCGAACTAATAAAACTTCTACTTCAATGGGGTGGAGTTCCCAGCCCTGTGATATCAATGACTGTAATTTCATAGTGAATGGCGCTCGTGCAAGGCGTTCGCTAGGGCAGGTGAGACGCAATTAATAATCGAATTGAGTTAGGGGCGAGGCTCGGAATCTTTGCTGCTAATTTTTTCGGATAGTGGATGGAACTCATCCACAGCCTCTCTTAAATGTTGTGTGCTCACCGAAGTATAAATCTGTGTGGTTTGAATACTTGAATGCCCCAACAATAATTGAATGCTTCGGAGATCAGCACCGGCATCAAGTAGAGCCGTGGCGCAGCCATGGCGCAATTGGTGAGGGGAGACGGGTTCATCAAAGCCAGCTTTTGCCGACCATGCCATTAACCAGCGCCAGACATCAATCCGGCTGGGGCGATGGCCTCGATCATTGACCAAAAGGGACTCTATTTTTTCTTTAGCAAGGCCTGGACGAACGAGTTCAAGATATTGATTCACAGCTTGCACTAACACTTCCGTCAAGGGAACGAGTCTTTGTTTACCACCTTTGCCAGTCACTTTAAGCCAACGTTCAATGGAATTATAATCAGCCACATCTAAATCGGTCAGCTCAGAAACGCGGCATCCAGAGCCAAACAAAAGTGATAGAGTCAGCTGATTCCGTAAAGTTTGACGTTCATTGTCGGTAACGGCAGCTTCTTGCAAAGCGTAAAATTGCTCGGTAGTCAGTACTTTTGGTAAAGTTTTTTTTGATTTTGGTTGTCTGAGCTCTCGCAATTGTGGGCATTTTTCGCCACGCGATTCACAAAATTTCAGATATGTGCGAATGCTGCTCACCATGCGGGCTTGGGACCGCGGTGAGAGGTCTTTTTTGCGTAAAAAATCATAAATCTGGGCAATCGGCAGATTCGCATTCACAAATTCCGCATAGAGTTCTAGATCATGCCGGTATGCCATCACTGTGTTCTGACTGCGGCCTCTGACGGTTTGAAGTTCTTCAAAAAAATCTGTCCAAAAGAGTAGTAGCATTCCTAGATCATGGAGCGATCATTTTCAAAAATCAACGGGTTATTCGATGGGATATTGAATTTGAGGATGGGTTTATGGCTCTAGGGTTGCAAATCTCACGGCCCCTTGTTAGATTTTGCTGAAAAAGGCCAACTTCTGCGTTGGCTTCGCTTCATTTCTCACTCAACGTAGGGGAACTACGCCTCATTCGATTTGAAGCTTGCCGCCTTGAATTTGGCTCTTTTTCAGCAGAATCTTGTTAGGTTCGGTGGGACTTATGATGTAAATGGAGCTTCGAAAATGCATCATTGTCCGTCTTAATTGAATGGAGAAAAACCGTGAAAGTTGTTAAGTGGATTTTCGGTACTATATTTGTTGGGAGTTTAGGTTTTTTGTTTGTGAATTATTATTCTTTTGTCTTTGCTCGCCGCGTAGTTGGAGTTGTTACTGATGTTCAGCATATCGAAATTGGCAATGCTATAGTCTCTCGTCCTGCCACTGATTTGCCGTTTTTGCATTCATTCGCTGTGGCGATTAAAGAATCCAGCGGCGAAATCGTCACCTCGTCTGCCGACGATCGACAGTGGGCTGTTGTCAAAGTTGGTCAGTGCGTGGAAGCAAAGTATTTTCCTTATCCTCCTTGGGATTTGGAAAAGGGGGGAACCTATTATGGGGCACGACTTTTAAAGTTGTCTGATTGCCCGGCCAAGTAGGTTTTTCGTTAAAAGAGTCTCTCTATTAAACAAAATATATTAACTATTGGATCTTCTTTAGTTTTAGCTTTAGCATACGAGAGTATATTATTGCGACTTGAGGAGTCTCATTATGAAAAAAGAAGTCACTAAGCCTTGGTGTTTTATTATTGTTTCACCCAATTTGAAGGTCAAAATCGACAAAGAGGATTTAGAACAAGTCAATCAGCACAAATGGAGAGTGACATACGGCACCTCGGGACGCATGCGGGTGGTAACCACCGTAAGAACTAAGGCTGGGGCCCGACATTTGACTCTGGGACGCTTTTTGATGTCACCTCCCAAAAGTAAACAAGTTTATCCGCGACGCTTTAACGAGGGTCTCGATTATCGCAAATCAAATTTAGTTATCTGTACGATGAAAGAGCGACAGCGGCTTTTACCTAAAAATCGTAAATCGGCGAGTTCCACTTATCGAGGGGTATCCTATTCTAACCGTTTTGAAAAGTGGAAAGCTGCCATAAAAATCAATGGCAAGAGCATCACCATAGGATTCTTTGATAAAGAAGATGATGCCGGACTGGCCTATAATGCCATGGCACTTAAAAAGTTTGGTGACATCGCTTATCAAAATCGCGTGGGAAGTCGTAAAAAATCGCGTAATGATTGATGGTGGGTGTAAGGACAACTCAGCCAACGATGGGCTACAAACTAACTGGAAATGGTATAATTCACTTTAATGAACTGCATATAATGCTTTAGCTCATTGATGCTCTCCAAGATGTCATCTAGGGCGCGATGTTTCTCTGCCTTCTCGAACTTGACGTTATATTTTTGGTAAAACATTAATTTCCAACTGCTGACATCCATCATGCGATAATGGAGTTTTCTTTCAAGCATAGGCCAATACTTGGTAATGAAAAGGCGATCTTGCGCAATAGAATTGCCACAAATGATAGCTCGTCGATCCTCTTCTTGTATCCAGTGGCGGTCAATCAACTGTAGAAGATCTTCTTCGACATGATGTGGAGCTTTGCCGTAAGGCACTTTGGCCGTGAGCCCTGAACGCCCATGGTGTTGCTTGTTCCAGTCATCCATTTTTTCAAGATAAATATTTGGCTGTTGTACCACTTGTTCATAGGTTTCAAGGGGATTTAATTCAAGGTCGGTGATAATGGCCGCACATTCGATAATAACTTCTTTATTCACGTCCAACCCAGTCATCTCCAGGTCAATCCATAGAAGTCGATTTAATCTCTTTTCAATTTTAGACATTATCAAATCCTAACGTTAGATGAGTGGGAGAATACTAATTTTATTTTTTCTATTATGAATGTTCAACAATTTTTTCCAATGCTAGTAGCTCATTAGACCAGAAATTATAGTCGTGAAATCCCGGAAATAGATTGGGAAAGGAGGGGTCATCCCATCGTTCGGCAATCCAGGTTGAGTAGTGTATAATGCGGTAAGCGCGCAGGGGTTCTAATAGAAATTCCTCTTCCGGATCCCAGTCGCGGAGTTGCCGATAGGAATCAACAAAAACCTTTTGATCTTCGTCGTTGAGCTGAGTTAGTATAATCCAAAAGTCCTGAGCCGCAGGTGCCATCAAAAAGTCATCGAAATCAATCAACGTCCAGTCCTCATTCCAAATCAAATTCCCACGGTGAAAATCACCGTGCACTCGGATATGTTTAAAATGGGGAAGTGCGGAGGATAGGAATTCAAAAACCTCTGCCGCCACTCTTTGATAAGGTTTCCAGAGTTCGATAGGAATATGTTTTTCAAGCAATAATAAACGATCAGAGTTGGGCTTGAGAGTGGGGCGATGATGAGCCAAATGCTTGGCACCAACATTATGAAGGCGTGCCAGCCAGCGGCCTAAACTTGGAACTTGCTCCGGTAAAATTTCTTCTATCAGTCGTCCTCGGATTTTTGGAAAAACGGCCATCCATAAACGATCGTGTTCAGCCAGTGTAATCTTGCCATCCAGCAGTAAGGGGTCAGCAACCGGTATACCTTCTTCTTTGAGTTCGTGTAAAAAACTATGCTCTTCCAGAATGGTTTCTCGACTCCAACGGTTGGGTCGATAAAACTTCACGATAACAGAGCCGCCAGTCTCTAAATCAATATCAAACACCCGGTTTTCATAGGAGTTCAACACTCGGTATCGACCCGTTGCCATAAAGCCATGGGCTTCGATGGCTGCTAGCACACGATCAGGCGTGAGATCAAAGAATGAAACTTTCTTTTGGTCAGTGACCATTGGTATCGATCTCCACCCAGGTAATTCCATCACCGCCCGTTTCCGGTGTGCCGGCCTTCCATTTTTTCACATAGGGGCTTCGTGACAAATAAGCGCGGAGGGACCGTTTTAAGGCCTCAGTGCCGTGCCCATGAACAATCTTGACGCGATCTTCACCGCGCAGAACCGCCTGGTCCAATTCCTTTTCGACAGTCTCAAGAGCCTTATCAACAGTTAGTCCGCGAATATCAATGGAAGGATCTAAATTATTAGAAAGGCTGGTGTTAAAACCTGTCTTTTGCCGCAGAATTTTTGCCGTGGGGTTGGAACTTCCTTCAGGGGGCTTGAGTTCTCGCCATGAAATACTCAGGCGCAGAGAGTTTGAAAGAACCGGAATGTCTCCCTTGGCATTAGGTTGCCCTTGAATAATTCCATCTTGTGAGAGTGATGGAATATAAACTTTGGATCCTGGCGGGTAGTGCTGAATAAATTCATTGGCGTTCGTGATGGCGGATTCTTCGCTTGCCTCGCCCTTTTTGCTTCGAATAATATCTGGCAGTTCATGTTTAATATTCTCAAGCTGTTGAAAACGTTTAAAGGAATCCTCTACTTTGGCATGACTGATTTTTTCTTGAATTTCTTTTTGTGTGTCTTTCGCCAAACGATCCAAGAGTTGTGTGCGTTCTTTTTCAAACTGCAGCATCATGGCTTCGTATTTTTTCTTTTCTAGAGCGGCTTCGTGAGCCCGTTTGTTAAAATCTTTTTGCGTGTTAATTAAATCTTGTTTAAGTTTATCCAGTTCATCAAAAGCCTGGCGTTGGGCCCTTTGTTCGGGAGTTAAGAGTTCGTAGGCTCTTTCAATTAAAGCACTCGCAACACCCACGCGTTTCGCGGTTTGTAACGCCAAGGAGTTGCCGGCAACTCCAGGGATGAACATATAGCTGGGGCGTCCTGATTTTTCATCGTATTGCAGACTGCCCTGCAAGACTTCTGACTCTGGTCCCCAGCCGGTTTTGAGGGGGCCAAGGTGCGAAGTGATCACAGCAAAAATTTTATTTTTTCCATAAGTCTCAATAAAGCTTCGACCGAGGGCGCTGCCTTCCTCTGGATCCGTGGAACCGCAAATTTCATCGACAAGGAGCAAATTTTGTTCGCCTTTCATCTGGGTCGCGCGGTCTAGAATTTTTAAATGGGCGGCGAAGGTCGAAAGATGTTCATCGACGCTCTGAGAATCGCCAATGGCCGTGACCAGCTTTTGAAAAAACGGAAGTTCTGAGGAAGTGTTTGCTGCTATCGGCATTCCACAACGTGCCATTTGTGCTGCCAAACCCAGGGCTTTCAATAAAACAGTTTTTCCGCCAGCGTTGGGGCCGGTCAACAATAAAATATGTTTACCTTGATCGAGCGTGAGTGAGTTCGGCACCACCATTTCGGTATTAAGAGTCAAGAGCGGATGACGTAGATCTTTTAAATTTACATGGGTTTTTGAAAAGTGCGGAGTCGTGGCATTCAGGTGCTCAGCCAAAGTGCCCTGAGCCAAATAAAGATCAATCTCCTGAAGGATTTCTCTGGAAACAAAAAATTCCCCACTTCGCATCGCCAGATACTGCGATAGCTCGGTGAGTAATCTTTCTATTTCTTGTTCGATGCTCCACTCGACCTGCTTCAATCGGCTGTTCATGGGGATGACTTCTTCAGGTTCAATAAATACAGTTTGTTTGCTTTGGGATTGGGATTGTACGATCCCTTTAACGTAATGCTGGGATCCCCCTTTGACCGGAATCACCCATCGTCCTTCTCGTGAAGTGACGTATTTATCCTGAAGGTAGATCTCCATATCAAAATCACGAACCAGGCGATCCAGAGTCTGTTGAATTTGTTTGGTCAGCGATTCTTTTTCTCGAAAGAGATTAAAGAGCGTTTCACTGGCATCACTGCGTATATCTCCGCCTAACGTGAAAATGTTATCAATGGCGGAAAGGGCTTCATCCGCTTTCATCAGGCGGTCAAATAAGTTTTTTAACCACGTCGAACTGAAGTTGCGGAGAGTTTCCTTAAGCGCAATGGTTTCCGTACAAAAATGACGAACATCTCTGATCTCGAGGGCGCTCAAGATAGATTGTTTTTTTAGTTTCATAAACCAGGGTTCAAAAAGATCTAAACTTTGCATGTGCGGGCGCACACCGGTTTTTAAAAGGAGGCGCGCTTCATCGATTTTAGAAAAACTAACTTCCGCCTCTTGGGCGGTGGTTTTTGGTTGTAGATGAAGAATTGCGGCCTTGGTTGGACTAGCTGTGGCTAATTTTTCAAGATGCGAGAGGAGCTCATCCCAATCGAGATTATTAATATCTCTCTGGGATAGGCCCTTTCCGATGGAACTATTGATCTTTTCGTTTGCTGACTGTGGTTTGGTTGAATATGACACCGACTATGCCTCCCAGAGTGAGTAATGCTACCATAAGGGGCCAGAAACCACCATAGCGAGTATAAAGCGTCATAGATGGTTTTTCATCATAGCTCAAGGGGAGGACTTGGCTCCATTCATTGTAGAGAGGGCTTTGCTGCAGTACTTTGCCTGAAGCTTCAATGGCTGAGGTAAAGCCAGTGTTTGTGACACGGAGAAGGGGACGGCGATTTTCGATGGCCCGAGCCAAAGTCATTGAAAGATGCTGATAAGGTTCAGAATGAGATCCAAACCAAGAATCATTGGTTACATTTATAAGAATTTGTGCGCCCGCCAAGACACCCTCACGTGAGAAATAGGGGTACAAAGCCTCATAGCAAATTTGCGGAGCCAATTTCAAAGTGCTTAGACCAGGAGCTGTAACGGTTAGTGCTTGCGGACCTGGTCCTCTTGAAAAACCTTTACCAGAGGGCGAAATTTCATTGAGTTGGGGGAACCATTCCGCAAAAGGCGTGTATTCACCAAAGGCGAGCAAATGTTTTTTTCGAAAGGGTGGCGAAAGAAGCTCTCCCTGGGGGCCAAAAATAAAAAGCGCATTAAATGCGGAGTCGGCTGCTGAGCCTCGGAATTCCTTTGAATAAGCGCCAGTGATCAAAAAACGCTGCGTCTCATTGAGAAACTGACGAATCAATTGAGGACGCCGACGAGTGGAAAAATCCTGATCTAAATAATCGGGGATGGCTGATTCCGGCCAAACCAAAATTTGTCCTTCTGGATGACGGGCGAGGGCCTCTTTGCTCAGGGTAATGAATTTTTGGATTATAAAATCCTGATATCCGAGTCCTCGTTCCGCCATGATTTTTTCGGCGTTTCCAATATTAGCTTGAACAGGAAGAAAGTTGATTGTTTTTTCGAATTTTCTTTGCATCCAAGGACGCCCGTGCATCCAGCCGAGCGTATTCAGTGCAATAACAATAGTAATGGTAATCCCGGAAACTTTTGCTAGGCGAGAAAGGCTATCTTTATGGCCTGGCTGAAGTCCCCAAAGAATGAGACCATTGAGCAAAAGCAGTACGGTTGAAAGCCCCTGAAAACCAAGAATATCGGCCAGATGAAAAATTGGTAACTTGGCCCAAAGCATTGTGTAACCCATATGCCACTGAAAAATTGAGGGCCAATAAATTTCAGCCAAACTCCAGAGTCCGACTAAGGCGATGATGAGAGGCCATGGAGTTCTACTTTTCCCGTTGCCTTTAATAAAACGAAATTTGAGTTCAAAAAACAATAACCCCACCAAGGGAACGTAGATGTGCGCTAAGGCTGCAAATAACAAGAGTACGATAAGAGAGAGAGGGATAGGGATGTGACCGAACTCATGGGCGGTATGATAGACCCAGTGAAAGCCAATCAAATTAAAAACAAATTGAGTGATCCATCCACTCCATAGGACTTGTTTACGGGTCTCTGCCTTATGTGACCAATACCACCAGAGCGGCACATAATTAAAAAGCACTGCCCATGGCGGAAAAGGAATGTACGAGGTCCCCGTAAAAATTCCAGCGAGAATGGCCCACTGATAATCGTTAAAAAATGACTTCAAACTGATTAATAGCTTCTTGATAGACAACATTCCTTGATTCTAGTGATAATAGTCCTCATACGGCAAGAAAGAAGAAGGAGATTATTTTGCGGGTTTATTGTCCTCAGTGCGGAAAACAGTTTAGAGTACAAAGTGCAGAAGGAGAGTTGAGTGCGGAGAACCATTTTATTTGCACTTCTTGTCAGCATGAATTCAGGGCTCGTTTTGAGCCGTCATCCGGTGTCTTGAAAATCATCAATTGGGATGATGAGACTTTTCCACTCGCAAATAACCTTCCCCAGAGGGAGTTGATCCTCTGCCCGGCTTGTCATGGAGGCATTGAGGATATCGATCAAGAATGTCCGCATTGCTTAAAAATTCCAGCTAAAATATTAGCCAGCCAGGCTAAGCAGAATAAAGAATCGGAGAGTTATGATCCCGTTTTAAATCGAGTGAAAGTGGTTTGGCAAGAGTTGCTGGAGCACTTTAATGATCCTGAGGCTCATCAGCATTTTGTCGATGTCTGTGAAAAACTCGAACATCTTGATTTTGCAGAGGAGAGATTTCGAAGTGTGCAAAATATCATTGGCGAAGATATCGATGTAGAGAGAAGTCTGAGATTGATCGAAGACGCTAGGCTTCGTGGGTTAGCGGCGGGACGTGACTTGACGACGGTTCAACATCACCGTCGTTCGCAGGTTCGGCTTATTCTGTATATTATAGGAGGAGCGATGCTGGTTTTAGGTAGCCTGGGGCCATCAATGCGTTTTGTATCATTTGTTGGAGTCTTTGTTATTGTTTGGCTTCTTTTGGACGGCATCAAGAAGTGACTTACCAAACATGGACATGGCCGAGTTGGACTCTCCTTGTTTTCCTGAAGGAGTTCTTGAACCACGTTCCCCACTAAAGAGATTAGATTCCGGGGAGAAAACAGGTGTATCATTGGTGATGTTTGCTGCCTGAACTCCGGTGACACCGATACCACTGTCTAAAACAGTGAGTGCTTTGTATAAGTTCAGCTTTCGAGACGTTCCAGTTTTATTAATCAGAGACTCTTCGCCGTCTCCAGTGGCCAATAGATATTTTTTAGTTTCTTCCGCAGAGAATGTTCCTTTGTGGGCCATAACCACCGAGGCAGCACCGGTCACAAAGGCCGTAGCTTGTGAGGTTCCAGTCATGTATCCATAAGCGTTGTTTGGCAGAGTTGAAAGGATGTTTTGTCCAGGAGCCGCAATATCAACGGTTTCAATACCGTAATTACTTGAAGCCAAAACTTCGGTGTTAGGATCAATGGCAGTTACAGAAATAATATTTGCTAAACCATAGTCGGCGGGAAAATACTTATGTTTATCGGAATTAGATCGCTCATTGCCCGCGGCGGCCACAAAGAGAAGCCCTTGTCGTTGAGCTTCTTGAATGGCTTTCTTTTCTTCATCGCTGAACTCTAGGCCACCGCCGCTATAGTTAATAATATTGGCTTTCATGCGAGTGGCGTACTTAATGGATTGAACGGTGTTGCGCAAGTTATCAGTGGGAGTTTTGGGCTCATAGTATTTGAGAATCATCATACTGATTTTGGGCGCAATACCAATGATCCCTTTATTGTTGCCGCCTTCAGCTCCGACGATGCCGGCAATATGAGTTCCATGACCATGATTATCGTCGAGGCGATTATTGTTGGCCACAAAATTCCAGCCATTAAAATCATCAACAAAGCCATTGCCATCATCATCGATACCATTTGAAGCTTTGTCCCGACCTTTACTGTCGAGGCCTGTTTCTCCGGGGTTTTTCCAAATATTATTCTTTAAGTCTTCATGATTCACATCGCAGCCGGTGTCGATAATAGCGACTACAATACTGCGACTGCCCTGTGAAACTTGCCAGCCTTTTTCTGCGTCGGTTTTTTTAAGATCCCATTTGGTACTGATGGCCGGATCATTAAAAACCACACTGGCTTCATTCTTGTTGGGAGTTTGCACAATATTGGTTTTACCGAGGTCCATATAGCGTCCGGGCTCGCGATCAATTTTTTTTCGAAAACCCATTCCGGTAAAGGAGGTCATTCCATAGAGGAATAAAACACCGATGAGTAAAAATAACAATTGTTTATGTCTTTGACTCATTGGCACCCTCCTAGGGTATATACAGCAATTGTATCAGGCGATTTTTCTGATTCTTTCTAATTTCTCTTTCATGACATGATTCTCTTGTCTTAACTGCTGCAACTCTTGCTGCATCTGAAAGTTTTGGCGGCGAATGGCTGCAAGCTCGTCCGAATTATTAGTTTGATTACCAGCTGGCATCGTCGAGTTTTGGGTACTTTTGCTCACTGCTTTTTCAGAAAAAACCTCCGGTGGCGGTAGGGACGGCATACCCATACTCTTTTTTGCCAAGAGGTCTTCGATATCATCAGGAGTTGTGAGATCAGGTGCAAACTTCTCTAACTTAACCACGCCCTGTTGAATCTGGGTGCGAGTTTCTCCAAGGAGTTTTTCAATGCTGGAGCTGATTTCAACTGGGGTGAAAGATTTATTTTCTGAAATTTCGCGTATTTTGGCGAAGTGGGAATGCGAAAGTCCCTGAAAAAAGTTTTTTATTTGCTCTTCGTTGAGGGCTTTAGCACACGCAGCCAGAGTGATTGGCTGAGAACGACTTGTCACTTCTGAGAGCCATTCTGTTGGCCAGTCCAGTAATATTTCGAAGGAAAGTATGCGTTGTTTTAAAGCATCATGCCAGACGGGGTTTTCCTCGAGGATCATGGATAGAAATTTTTCTCGTTTTGCTTTGCCACATGTTTCGAGCAAGGCCAGAAGTTGAACGAAGCCGCCAGATTTTTTGTAACGATCAAGTACACTCATAGTCTTTCACCTAGTTTAACAGAGTTTCAATTCAATAGTTCAGAAGTCACAGACTATGGTTCGGAATAAGACCTGATTAACTTAAGGTAAAAAAGTGTCTCGATTTGAGATTGGAGGATAAAACCTAAAAAAAAGACTCACTGCTGGAGTGAGTCTTTAGGAGTTAGTGAGCAATTTAAAGTGTTAAAAATTTAGACGTCTGATTTCTTTTCGATTATGCGATCAATCAAACCATATTCTTTGGCGTGACTGGCCGTCATCCAGTAATCGCGATCGCAATCTCGGATGATTTGATCCATAGATTTTCCAGTTTCTTTCGATAACATAGTCAATAATTTTTCTTTGGTTTTTGCTAATTCTTTAGAAGCGATTTCAATGTCACTGATACGACCAGTGATTCCTTGGGTTAAGGGTTGATGAATCAAAAATTCACAATTTGGTAAGCTAAGACGGTTTTTCTTAGGAACGGCGGTGAGAATTATGGTTGCAATACTAGCGCAGAGGCCAGTACAAACGATTTTTACTTCTGACTGAATGAAGCGAATAGCATCATAAATCGCAAAACCCGCGGTCACTTCACCACCAGGACTGTTTAATAAAATCTTTATCGGCTCTTTAGTGCCATCGGCTTCGAGTAAAAGAAGGCCTTGAATAAACTCCTTTGCCACTTTTGCATCAATCGCATCAAAGAGTGTGAGAGTTCGTGTCTTTAACATTTTTTCGCTGAGAGAATTTTCTTTTTTATCTGATTCAGGCTCTTTATTATTTTTGGTCATCCAATGCCCCTTTCCAGTAATTTTATTTCAACCCCTCCAAACTACGAAGTCAATCGAGTTAGCTGTGGAAAGAATAAATCAAACTTCCGCCTTTTAGTTTATTGATGACCCAGCCAATCAGGCGCCTTTCAACGGCAGGGCAACCTAGGCTTCGGCCAAGGCGTCCATGGCGTTTAATGTGCGTTGGTCCAACATACCAAGCACCATGAATGACGATGCCGCGTTTAAAAGCCAGGTCATTCCGAGGTTCCAAACCATGAAGTTGCAATGCTAATCCAACTTCGCGACTTTGGTAGGGTTCACCTGTTTTGATAAATCCTAAAGATGACTTAAAGCTGTTTACTTTATTGGAGAAAGATTTGGACTCCTTGAGGCCTGAGGCTCGTCCGTGGGCTACAAAGAGCGAAAATATTTTCAACTGGCGCAGATCAAAAATAAATAAGCGTTTCTCTTTTGACGGACGATTATAATCAATAATTGTTACATAATTTTTGTTTTCTATTTGAGCTGCATTTAATTTCAAGTATGTAAAGGTCTGATCGAAGGCTCGCAAATTGATCTTATGTCTAGTGGCGAGTGCGCGTAATTTCTTGATCGAAAGATCAAAACTTGAGCTAGCACCAGCCTGGATGCTTAAGATCGTGATAATAAATAGCAAAAAAAATCGACAAAAGCCCATTAATCCCTCCTCAAAATCTCAATTTGAAATGGGCTAATAATATAAATTCCTCAAAATTTGTAGAACTTTTCTGCAACTATTTCTTCTCTGGGCAATTAATTTGAGATGGCAGTTTCAAGATTTGTATCCCCATCAAGTTTTATTTTTTTAGATGGAGGTCCGGTTTCATTGGAGAATGCTGCATGCTAACATAAATTATGAACCAAAAAAAACATGTCATTAGGGGGGTATCTATGACAAATAAGCATGGTGTTACGTTAAACAATGCGGCGGGTTTCTCGCTTGTGGAATTAATGGTGGTTGTTGCCATCATCGGCATTCTCGCATCCGTGGCGGTACCACAGTTCCAGAAATTCACTTTTAAAGCGCGCCTGACGGAGGCAAAAGCGGGTTTAACTTCGCTTTATACGGCTGAAAAAGCTTTTTATGCTGAGTGGTCACAATTTGATGCTCGATTCGGAGTGATCGGTTATGCACCTGAAGGAAATTATTCATTTAATATTGGATTTACCGCCACGACTCCTGCCGCTCCGGTACCTAACTGGCAAACGGCTGGGAATGTATTGCCGCCAAATCAAAATTGGTTATCTAGATTTACAACAGTGACCTTTTGCAACCAGGCCAACGCGGCTGGTGCAGGACGTTGTAAAAACTTAGCAACTGCAACTGGCACGGCGATAACACGTCCTCCAGCTGCCAACTTGGCAAATGGTGATTTTGCTCCTGCAAACTGCACTGTAGATAATAACGCTCCCCCAAAGTTCGTGGCTTGTGCTTCCGCAGGACCAGCAATCAATCCTGAAAATGTTCAAGTTGACGTGGCAATCAATCACGCTAAAGATTTAAGAAGTACTGCTCCTTAATTTAAAAAATAAATTTAGTTGTTTTTGTCTGCGAACGGAGTTGAAAAACTCCGTTCTTTTTTTTATCTCAATCATTTTTTGAGCATGGGTCTATTTTAATTCTTGAAGCCAAAATTGCATAACCTTTTTGGTTTCTACCTTTTCGCCTTTATCAAGCCAGGAGTATTCTGTCTGCATTCCCTGGACAGGATGAAACCCCATTTGCTGCCAAAAAGTATTTAATGGTTTGTAGTTGGATGGGCGCAGCGGGTGATCCTCAGGGCGCATCACCGCACAGAAGCTAGCATATCTGACGCCAGGCAGACTGCGAGCAAAAGCTAAGCGTCGGGTCATAAATTCTTTACCAATTCCTAGGCCTCGATACTCTGGCAATAAAATGCTTTCGCCAAAATAGCAGATGGTTTGGGGTGCAAGGCCTTGCTGCACAAAGGCCGCCTGAAAAGCGTCTTCTTCATCAGCGGCTAGAATGGCCGTGGTAGCGCCAATAACTTTGCCGTCCTCATGAGCCAAGAGCACAAAAGAGTGTCGGCTTTTGACATAGGTTTGTAAATAGCTTTTCTCGTAGTTCAAACTGCCTTCATAAAGGTACGGCCACTCGTTAAAGACTGCTATGCGCAGTTGAGCCATGGTGTCAAGGTGGTCCTTGAGTTTTTGGCCGCCAGCTTCAATATAATTAATTTTTGTTTGTAGAGGCATTGACCTACTCCTCGCAGACAGAATTCTGATTTCCGGCTTTAAGCATAGATTGAAAGGAAAACTGGGGCTTGTCTAGAATTAACTTCAGAATCAAATTTCAAAAGAACAAGGACCGCACTAGTTTCGCTGGCGGTCCTTGTTATCGAAGGTCATGAATGTTGTTGATACAGATTTTTAAAAGATCGGATCACCTGTGATATCATCGATTCCATCTTGATTAGCATCGACCGCCCCTGGAGGAAGAACAATTGGAGGAGGAGTTGACGTTGGGGTCGGAGATGGCGATGCGGTCTCTGTTGGAACTGGAGTGGGTGTGCTTGTGTCTGTAGGCACAGCAGTTGGAGTTGCAGTCTGTGTTGGAACTGGAGTGGGTGTGCTTGTGTCTGTAGGCACAGGAGTTGGAGTTGCAGTCTGTGTTGGAACTGGAGTGGGTGTGCTTGTGCTTGTAGGCACAGGAGTTGGAGTCGCAGTCTGTGTTGGAACTGGAGTGGGTGTGCTTGTGCTTGTAGGCACAGGAGTTGGAGTCGCAGTCTCTGTTGGAACTGGAGGAGGTAACTCACAATATTGAATCTGAACGTATGACTTTTCTTCGCCGAGTTCATCGCCTAATTTCACTTTGTCACCCTCAATGGTGGCATCAACCGGTTTTCCATCTATGGCTACGGTGAGGCTTGTGGGGTCAATATTCTCAGTGTGCTCTAATGGGATTTCGGAAATCAGGCGAAGTCTACGAGTGGCAAGGCTTCCAATATCTGCCAATCCTTCGTGATAGTGTTTGCCGCTCAAATCAATGGCTAGGCCTTTATTAAGACGGATAAGATCGAGGTAGCCGTGTCCAACTTCGTTTTCACCATCTTTTGGCATTGAGGCCTCATTGGTGTAAAGAATACCGCTAATCAATAAGGGACGATTCTTCATGTGAGCTTTAACTTTATTTAGAACCGACTCAGGAGTGATGTCTTTACAGTCGCGTTTGAAAGCCGGCGCTTCCAGTTTATCTGGATCTGGAACTGGGGTGAGGTCATCGGGGTAGCGAAAACAAATGTCATTTTCATCGGCGATAAAGATTACAGCTAAGGCGGCATCTTCGCGCATAAAGCCATGAGCTTGAATGGCATTAATCATCCCATTATCAACACTTCGAGAAAGAGAGTAGAGTCCTTCTTCTCCGCCATCAGCAAAGTAATCGCCCTGCATGTGTGTTAAACTCTTTATCAATGATGCACTGATGGCATCCACCGACATTTCTTTAGATTTCAAAACATAAGGTTCATTTTTATACTTCCACAGCTTTCCAGCATGACTACCGCGACTGCCGTGAGCGGGCATAATGGCGACTTGATAATCCACTGTGCTAGGAATTTGATCGACGAACGCTCCAATTTCAGAGGCGATGGCTCCACGCTCTACATTTAAGGAGCCTGAAGTGTCAGGAATAATCAAAATATCAATTTTGCGAACCACTTCGTCTTCGGGTTGTTGAAACTCTTGAGTATAACAAACCTTAGTCTCTCCGAGAGGAAGCGGATCTGGCGAGGGCTTCGGAGTATCATCGTCACCAGTTGACGTTGTGCCTACAATAGTATGGACGGCTTCCTTTTCTACGCTTGTTGGGAGGCATCCTGCCAAACCTAATTGGAGGGTCATGAGTGCTGTAGCAGAGAGGCCCTTGAGTAATATCCGTTTGTTCATAACAAACTCCTTATTGGTACAAGTTCATTCCGGATACGGGCCGCACTATGATGATAGTCTAGTTGACAACTGCCCAAAGATCTAGTGGTCGGCTAAAAATAAGACATAGAAATGTTGTTGATATTCTTAAAGTATTTAATTTATGGCGAAGATTTAGACAGTTTGTGTAGGGGAGATTTGGAGTTCAAAAAAAGTGTCAAAAAGTCCGTCGATTTCTTGAAGATTTCGGTGGCTTGCTTAACGGCAACTTTTGTTTTGCCAAGCCAGTAGGGGAGTGCTAACCAAGGGTTTCGGAGGGGTTATGCGTTCAATTTTTATTAAATCTTTAGTTATATCCATTTTGAGTTTAGTGATATCGCAATTTTCAGTGGCAGATAGTTGTAGTGATCCTTCGAGACAACAAGACATTTGTCGTGAGATGAAGCACCTTCGAAGTCAAATTTTAGTTTTAGGTGCTGAGCGAGATTTGATGCAAATTAACTATAACTTAATGGGCCTTGTTGGAGAAGAAATAAAAGCTGGCGCGAGTCGTGCCCTCTCGAAGCTTTCAGTAACTGACGAGAATCACGGAGCGGGCCTCATTGGTGTGCAGGCGATTGCCATTGATTTAATTGAGCAGTCCAAGCAAAAAAATGGCGATGCTTTAATGACGGCGAATAAGATTCAGCAACAGTGTGCTACTTGCCACAACTCGGTCAGTCCAAACAGTGGTTATAAGTGGGATGATATTTTTAAAAGTGATTGGTCCGTTTTTTATAAAAAATGTAATTCATCGGACCGCAACCCTTACCGGTGCAAAAGCATGCATGGAATGTTCAGCTATTACAGCGGCTTTTTTACAGCGAATCAGCTTGGTTTGCAGAATTACGAGTTGACTGAGCTTGAGGCGCAAAGAATTTCTACGATTGCTTCAACACTAAAGGAAAATAATTTGATTCATGGGCTTGAAGACATGATTGAGAAAGTAGCGGTTGAGGCCAGTGTAGTGTCTCAGTTGGCAGCCAAAAAAGATCCAGAAGCCTTTGAACGAGCTATGACTCTCACCCAATCTTGTATGAGCTGTCATGCTGATCGGCCGATGGGTGTTATGCGCCCAAGTATTAGATTAAAGCCTCTTTCAAGATAAGATGGAATTCATCGTCCTCGCTGTGAAGAGTCTCGAAAAAAACATGGTTTAAGGCCCCTCGGGAG
>CAZYOE010000073.1:18173-22609 GCA_964648725.1 uncultured Pseudobdellovibrionaceae bacterium
TTTCAAAAAAGAGAGAGTGAATCCGAGGATCTCCCTGCTTAGCCCCTGAAAAGAGCTAAGTGTCGACCGCCTAGGCTTTTTGAGGCAAATGCACAACGTAGGTTGGAAAAGGCATGCTGATGGCCTCTTGCTGAAAGCGGGCATGGAGTGCTTTTATAAATTCGTGTCTCATGTTGCCGCTGTCAGTAATTCTTTGAACACGAAGTGTGACATTGAAGTTTACCGAAAAATCTCCAAATGCTGTGTAAGACATAGAAGGGGGCAAGCTCTTCGAGCCAAAGGGAAGTGCGTTTTGCAGTAAAAAGGCAACCTCCAAAACCACTTGTTCAACGCGTTTGAGGTCAGACTCATAGGAGGTACTTACGGGTATAACTACCGAGGTATCACTTTCAGGAAAATCAAAATTTGTAATTATTGAAGAAGCGATTTTGGCATTAGGAATAACGGCGACATTATTGGCGTAAAGTCGAATATGGGTACTTCGCCAGCCGATCTTGGTGACAAAACCTTCGATACCACCATCAATCTTGATGCAGTCACCAATGCGAAAGGGCTTGTCGAGTAATATATAAACTCCACTAAATAAATTACTGAGAGTTTCTTGGGCCGCCAAGGCAATAGCCACCGAGCCCACTCCTAGGGAGGCGAGCAGGGGAGTAATGGAAATTCCTAGAGTGTCTAAAATAATCAAGAGCCCGATCGAAAAAACCAAAAACTTTGCAACAGTTTTAAAAAGCACTCGCGATGATTCAGTAACGCTTGCGGGTAAGGTGTCAGATAAGATGATGGCACTCAGGACTCTTTCCACAGCCCAAATCAGAGAGATGATAAGTAAAAGCTTAATGCCAATCATCAATGGGTTTTCCATGGATTGGGCGATGGGAGAAATCTGTAAGCTGAATCCCAAGGAGAGACTTAATAGTATTAACTTTGAAGGAGAACGAATAGCGCCAACGATTTTGTCATCCAGATCAGATGTTGTTTTTTTGCACCAAGTGGTCAGCTGTCGATCTAAAAGCTTCCAGAAGAAATAAAAGCAGATAAAGCTAATGGCAAAGACGCTGGAGGTAATACTTAGAGATTTAATTAAAGTCAGTTCATCATTATACATCAATGGCTCCCACTTTCATACAAGATTAATTTATAGATAAATCTTGTTGAACTCAATCAGAAAGATGGGGCGGGCGAACAACTGCTTAATGTGAGAACACCTCTAAATAGACTTCGCGACAATTTCATCCACAAGTTTGATATCAATTTCTGGATTCCAGCTTTTGCGCCCAATTTGATTATGTTCTGGTGGTATCATGATAAAGTCGGGATGGTCGCTGCGAGAATTGATTCCAGTGGGTCCTTTGACCCAATAACCTAAATCAACCACAAGGTCTCCATTGGAGTTTCGCTCACCTTGCAAAACATAATTGTATTCGCGAATGACTTCTTTGGTACCAACAAAATTCTTGTCGAAGCTCTTTAGGCTATCGGCAAGGTAAAGCCAGGTTCGTACATAGACGGAATTGGGTTCATTAGGCATGGCGGTCATTGTATAATTGGCTTTATAAGCCGGAAAATTCCAGATCTCAACACCTTGATCGATATCAATAATAAAGGGTTGGTGTTTTTCGAATAATTGAACTTCCATCAGTCGATGAAACTGTTCCGGAAAAATATCCGGGTAAATCCAACCATTGTCTTTGCCAGTAAATTTTTGTCCATAGTATTTGAAACCACGATCTTCGACAGCCTCTAAAGTTTTCAGCAAGAGACCTTTGATATCTCCAATCTCAAAGGTCATAGGATTGCGATTATTTGATCGTAAATAATAGGTAACAGTTTTTTTGGGTTCCGGAAATGTGATTGAGGCAATGGACCAGGCGTCACAGAGACCTTCCCAGGATAGCGAATTGGAGTCGAAAGACTTGCGTTCGTAATCCGCCGCAGAGGGAGCCTTTGGGTTTCGCAATTTTTTGAGTAAATCAAATTTAGTTAAGGTTGAGAGATTGTTAAAGTCTTTGGCATTTGCCGCTTTGGAGTCATCAAAAAGACTTCGTTCTCGTTTAGGAAACCAGAATGAGGTCCACGGTGTAATTCCTGCGGTTGCGACTTTAGAACGAAAGGGAAAGGTTTTCGCGGTGATCACGGTGGGGCCGAGTTCGGTTGTCACTGCCATTAGGGAAGGATCATTGATGGCATCCATAAAGTCTTTGTCTTCGCTTCGCAAAATATCACCAAATCTTCTGATATTATCAGTGCCTCGGTCAGGAGTGAGCGGTGGACGTTCAGGAACATAGTTAATAAACTGTTCATGGTCTTGCGCGCAGGCTAGAAGATTAAATGAAATAAGCGCAATAGCAAAGAGACAGTTCAGGTCAAATGATTTTGATTCTTGATGTGGCATAGTGAGGACTTCCCATTTCCATGAATTGCAGGCAGTGAATGACCCATTGAATCCCTTGGTTTTGTCCATGAATAAAATGGGTCATTGCTACACTATTTCAAAACTTGTTTCGACATTTTCATATTGCAGAGCCCAGCCTTTTGACCAGTATCTTGAGCTTTAATGGACTCAGGGTTTGCGATTCGAAGCGCATCGAGGTTGGCTGCGCAATATTCCTCGCCTGTGCCCTGGAAGGCAATGAGTTGTTCGCAGGTTGCAGAGTGGAGTGTTTCAACGGTTTCCACAACTTGTTTGTAATTAGCACAAGGTGTATCTTGCGGATTAGATGCCATTTGGGCGGTTGCCGGTGAAACGGTATACTTATTAGAGACCACAGAAGTTACCACCAATCTTTTCGTAGGTAGTAAAACATTTCCTTGGATATCAGGAACCCATTTTGTTTGCATTTCTGTGCATGAAATCTGGATGTTCTCTGGAGCCACCTGATTGTGAAAGCGTGCTGGGTTTAAACACGCTTCTCTCATATCTGCAAATGTGACGGACTGATTCCCTTGGTTTGCCTGATCTCCTGCATACGCATTCATTTGGCAAACGCTAACTGCTGCTACTAGGATCATAATTTGAGTTTTCATAAAAAATCCTCCTTATTAATGGGGTCGAATTTAAATAAGATATCTTTAGATAGAGTCATAGTTTTATGCCCCCCCTTTTTTTTGGCATCTTTGTTGGCCTATCGCTGCGACAACTTTTTAAATTGACCTTTTTGATAGGCATAGCACTTCATAGCGGGGGTACCTAATCGCAAAAGGAATGTTCTTAAATTCTAATATTTCAGGGAAAAATAGACACGAAGTTGGGTCATGACCTTTGGATTTCTATTTTGTTAATCGATCTTTTGAATTTTTGGGGGATTGAGTTCAGTGTTAGAATGGCGTGGGTGAATCGAGTCGAGATCGAGATCGAGATATTGTTCGTCGGCGCCAAAAATAAACAATCCAATAGTAGTGATTATAAACAGCAGATAAATGAATAGCATTAGAATCCTCTGGAAAGTTCTATATGAAAAAGAAATCGGTAAGTGAAGAAAACAAAAATTAAGAATCCATTACATTTAGTTGAGGATCTCTTTAGGAGAAAACGTTGGCATCATGGGTGCCAAATAGAAGAGTAGGATGGAAGAAAATTGAGTTTCCTTTGAAGAAATCTTAATTGTAAGCCAGGATATGTCTGTGAAGTGGTTGCCAACACTTGTGTGCGGCCACCACCACCACAGTGATTTATTTAGAATCCAACAAGGAGGTACCGTAAGCCTCGCACAAAGTCTTCGGCATCATAGGGGCTGCGGCTTGTGGCAATATTACCGGTAATGACAAGGGATTGATCAATAAAGTTTGCGCCGGCATTGATCAAATCTTGTTGCACGGGAGGTGAACCTGTCATGGTGAGTCCTCGTGCAATTCCCGCATTAACGAAGACAACAGTGCCTGCACAAATGGCTCCGATAGCTTTTCCTTGATTGTAGTGTTGAATAATTAATGTGAGTGCTTCATTATCACCTCGCACAACTTGTGCGTTCCATGCTCCACCTGTGAGAACTAATAGATCATAATTTTTCCCCAAGGCTTGAGCAAAAGTGGCTGTGGCCTTAATAAACAAAGTTGGCTGTAAAAACCGAGATGCGACAACTCCTTCAGGGGTCCAAGAAGGAACAAGAACGTCGACCGTTGCTCCCTGAGCGGTTAGATAGCTGTACGGGGCAGTGAATTCTAATTCTTCCACGCCATGGGACGCGAGAATGGCCACTCTTTTTCCTTTGAGTAATTCAGGATTGGTGATCGGTGGTTGTTGGTATTGATACTCTATGCCACTAGGGACTTGGTCGGGGCGCACCGGCTGAAAAGGGGTAGACGCTATTGTGGCAGACCAGCCTAGTTGGGCAGTTACCAAAAGAAACATAATACTTGTAGTAAATTTTTTCATAAAATCCTCCGTGCGCCGGGATAAACCGGCAGATTGGTTGTTAATGTAATGTTACGAT
>CAZYOE010000074.1:0-22288 GCA_964648725.1 uncultured Pseudobdellovibrionaceae bacterium
TCATTGATGGACTAACTAAGCTTGGCGGGGAATCTAAAGCGCCAAAACACCTTGGTTCATTTTGCGGTACGTTTATTAACTTTGTGTTCGCAGTGAGCTCACAGTTTGCCGGCGCGGTAGCAACCGTTGAATTCTTGGCATATTTCGATTATTTTGCGCGCAAGCAATTCGGTGCCGATTATTTGAAATCCTTCTCGACAGAGGTTTCCACTTATTTGCAGCAAGTTGTGTATTCTATCAACCAACCAGCCGCGGCTCGTGGATATCAATCCGTTTTTTGGAATATTTCAGTTTATGATCGCTACTATTTTGAGTCTTTGTTTGAAAATTTCGTATTTCCTGATGGGGACCGTCCGAATTGGTCATCTGTTGATGAGTTACAAAAATATTTTCTTCGTTGGTTTAATGAGGAAAGAAAGAAGTCGATACTTACTTTTCCAGTAGTCACTGTGGCCATGCTCACTGACGGAAAGGAGCCTCGAGATAAAGAATATCTGACTTTGTGTTCAAAAGAGCTTTCTCAAGGGAATTCGTTTTTTATGTATCTGTCAGAAAGTGCGGATAGTCTTGCTAGCTGCTGTAGACTTCGAAGCGAAGTTTCATCAAAAGAATTTTCATACACTTTAGGTGCTGGCGGTGTGGCGACAGGCAGCATAAATGTCATCACTTTAAATTTCAATCGCCTTATTCAGGATCGAAGAGACCTTATATTTGAGATATCAAAGATTCAAAATTACCAAATTGCCTATAGAAAGTTATTGGAGGAATTTAAATCCGCTGGCTTGCTAACAGTATACGATGCAGGTTTTATCTCCTTAGATAAACAATACCTAACTATTGGAATTAATGGCATGGTTGAGGCTGCGGAATACCTTGGATTCGATATATCAAATAACACCCAATACCTAGATTTTGTGTCTAATCAGCTGAAGACAATTTATGACTTAAACAGAAGCCGAACCAACGAGACGGGCTACAAATTCAACACAGAGTTTGTACCTGCCGAAAACCTTGGTGTGAAGAACGCTACCTGGGATAAGAGGGATGGCTATCAAGTCTCTAGAGACTGTTATAACTCATATTTTTATCGTGTAGAGGATATCGAAATAAATCCGCTTGAGAAATTCGAACTCCATGGTGAAAGAATGACTCGCTTTCTTGACGGTGGTTCCGCTTTACACCTGAACTTGGATGAATCTTTAACGTCGTTGCAATATGAAAAAATAATTATATTGGCTGCTGTGACAGGTTGTAATTATTTTTGCACCAACGTAAAAAGCAGCATTTGCAATGACTGCAATCACATAGATAAGAGAACTACATATTCGTGTAACAAGTGTGGATCAGTGAATATTGACTACGCAACTCGAGTCATTGGATATCTTAAACGAGTCAGTTCCTTTGGAGCCGGAAGAAGAAAAGAGCATGAACGGCGGACATATCATCGAGCTTTCTCGAAAAGAGTTGAGGTAGGGAGCGCAATCTCGATTTAGCAAAATTTTGATAATTTTCTCAGTATCCAATCTAGTAATAGGTTTGGGTCCACTATTTTTCAAATTCCAGCGACTTGAGACCCTACTTTAGTCTAAAACTTGTAAAACCAGGGAAATGCCATGTGTTTTTAACAGGTTATTAGCACTTTGAAAAAATAAATTTTTTCCACACATGATCTCGATCATATCTGAGTGACTCCAAAGCAACTTACACTTACAATTGCGATGGTGATCCTTTGATTGCTCAAAATCGTGGAGTACTTATATGAAAAAAAATAAACTAGCATTAATTGCATTAACGGCTTTGATACACTCTATGACTTTCACTGCTTCAGGTGAGAGTACCGAGGTTGCTGTTTTGACAGCGCCTCCAAACGTGCCTCCTCCAATAACAAGAAAAACTCCTGCAAAGTTAATCGTTAATCTTGAAGTCATCGAAAAGAAAATGAAAATTGCTGATGGGGTCGATTATACCTTTTGGACCTACGGCGGCACAGTACCAGGAAGCTTCATTCGTGTTAGGGAGGGCGATTCTATTGAGTTTCACCTTAAAAATCACCCATCATCTAAGATGCCGCATAACATCGACTTGCACGCAGTGACCGGGCAGGGCGGTGGTGCGGCAGCCTCACTGACTTTACCTGGTCATGAAAGCGTTTTTTCTTTTAAGGCATTGAACAAAGGTCTCTTCGTTTATCACTGTGCTACTGCCCCTGTTGGAATGCATATCGCGAACGGCATGTATGGTTTAATTTTGGTGGAGCCCAAAGAAGGAATGCCAAAAGTTGATCGGGAGTACTATGTCATGCAAGGCGACTTTTACACGAAAGGTAAATTTGGAAAGCAAGGCTATCAACCTTTTGATATGGAAAAAGCAATAGACGAAAGGCCTACGTATGTTGTTTTCAATGGATCGACAAATTCGATGACAGGTGAAAATGCATTAAAAGCAAATGTCGGAGAAACTGTTAGATTGTATATTGGAAATGGTGGGCCGAACTTAGTCTCTTCTTTTCACGTCATTGGTGAAATTTTTGATAAAGTTTATCGAGAGGGAGCTTCAGAATTTAACACAAATATTCAAACAACCTTGGTTCCAGCTGGTGGATCGGCAATAGTTGAATATAAAGTAGAAGTTCCCGGTAATTTAGTGTTGGTGGACCATTCGATATTTAGAACTTTTAATAAGGGGTCTTTAGGTTTGATGAAAGTTGAAGGGCCCGAGAATAAAGAAGTTTACTCAGGAAAGACGGCTGATAATGTGTACTTACCTGAAGGCGGCGCAATTCAAAAAGTAACTGACAAAGAAATAGTATCGAAAGCTTTGAGTATAGAAGATCAACTGAAGTTTGGTAAAAATGTTTACCAACAAAACTGCGCTGCTTGTCATCAAATAGACGGTAAGGGTATTCCTGGTGCATTCCCTCCTCTAGCTAATTCGGATTACTTCAATGCGGATTGGAAGCGAGTTATTGATATTGTTAAAAACGGGAAAAAGGGAGCGATTACTGTGAATGGAGCACACTACAATGGAGTGATGCCGGCCCTTGGAATGAGTGACGAAGATATTGCTAATGTATTAACGTACGTTTCGCATTCTTGGGGAAATAAGAAGAGAACTTTTAAGAAATCCGAAGTGAGTGCGGTCCCTGTTAAAAAAGAGCAAACAGACGAACACTAAATGAAGAAATTTATCAGCGGCTTTTTATTAACTTTATTGCCTGTCAGTTTTATAGAAGCCGCTGAGCTTGTGGTCGTTCCATCCGGAAAAATTGAAGCATTTTGGCTTACACCTGTATCTAAAAAAACTAAAAATTCTTTAAGCAAGACCGTCATTCAAATCCGAGAGTTTAGAATACAAAGTCACCAAGTGACAGTTGGGCAATTCAAAGAATTTTTGGATGATAATCCTGAATGGAAAAAAGAAAGAGCGCTCGGATTGTTTAAAGATAACTATTATCTTAATGACCTAGATTCCGCACCCTCGAAGGCTCCCGTTACATTTGTATCTTGGTTTGCGGCTAGGGCATTCTGTAAATCTAAAGGTCTCAGGCTTCCGACAACTAACGAATGGGAATACGTTGCTGCAGCATCAGAGAAAATGAAAAATGCAAATAAAGAAGAAGCTTTTTTGCGAAGAATTTTGAATTGGTATGGAGAACCTCAAGGGGAAAGATTAAAAGACATCGGTAGTATTTACAAAAATATCTATGGAGTTTGGGATATGCATGGACTCGTTTGGGAGTGGGTGGATGACTTCAATTCAAGCTTTGTAACTGGTGAGAGTCGCGAAGATGGGTCATTTAACAAAGACATGTTCTGTGGAGCAGGAGCACTTTCTTCCACTGATAAGGAGAACTACGCGGCTTTTATGCGTTTCGCTTTCAGATCGGGATTGAAGGGAAAGAGTTCAATATGGAACTTGGGATTTCGGTGTGCAAAATAAGAAAAGTTAGGAGTATTATGAAAATTATAGAATTAAAGAAGATCGTTATGCTTACTGCAATTTTTGTTTCCGTAAGCTTAGCGGCTATGGCAGAGTCTCTGTACGATCTCAAAGCAAACTGGCGAGATACAGCAAACTCAAAAACCGGAATTTCAATTAACTCTGGTTCATATACTTTGGTCACGATGGTCTATACAAAGTGTGCCTACGCCTGCCCAATGACAATATCGAAGCTTAAAGATATTGAAAAAGACTTCTCCAAAATTAATTTTAAAGGTTTAAAATTTACTTTAGCTTCATTTGACGTCGCAAACGACAGGCCTGAGAATCTAAGGAAATATCAAGAGCTGCGAAAATTGGACACTTCTCAATGGAAAATGCTCGCGGCTGAAACAGAAGACGACGCAAGGCAATTGGCAGTTGTTTTGGGAATTAGTTATAAAAACATTGGTGAAGGTGAATTCTCTCACAGTAATGTAATTACACTTGTTGATCCAAAAGGAGAGGTTTTGGCGTCGATAAACAGTCTGAATTCGAGTTCAGAACCATTAATAAAGGCGCTGGAGACCGCGTTGGCAAGAGATAAGAAAAAATAGTTTTTCATGGTATTGCTAATTGCTGTTTAAATTTGTATCTGAAATTATTGGGTAATGACTACACATTTTGACATAAATCTGTTCCCATTTCTCGGATGAAATTAATTGCTTGCACATTATAAAAAAGCAGTTTTCCTCACGATCAAAGTGCTCTTTTTGAATTTCAATGTAAGTTTTGAATAAATTTTCAATTTTTGCGTGGGTTTGATCGGAAATCTCTCGTGAAAGTAGGTTTTCTATGCCCCGGAGAATAATTCTCCCCGCTTCATGGTCTTCGCCTGGAATTACTAGCGGTAGATTGAGATCCCTTATTCCTTTCATCTGTAGAGACCATTCAGGCTCGAATGTGAGTCCAGTTATTTTTCTTGTAGTTTCGATTGCTCGTCGAAGAGTGGGATTTGTCATATGAAAATCAAAGAAATAGGTACAGAGAGGACCACCGGATTTTATCCTATCACTGTCTTTGACCGCATCGAAGATAAATTGTTCTTCTTTTGCGTGGTGATTTTCCTCGATTTCGGATTTGCAGATTGTATGCAATAGCGTCCAATTATGCGAATTCTGAGCAAGTGAAAATTGCTTTTCGAAATGAATTAATAGAACAGCGTGTTCGTTTTTAAAGAGGTTAATGAGATCATTTTCTGCTTTCATAATTCATCACGTGTGTAAAATATGATCTATCTAAAATGCTTATTATTGATTTATTTGTTTTAACGAGGCCATCTCGTTCAAGCTTCTTCAGTGCTCTAATAACGGTTTCTGTTTTTGCGCCGATAGCGAGGGAAATGTCTTTACGAGTAATTTTTTTTGAGATCAAGTCTTTCTTTTCAAGATAGTGCCTATGTAGAAAAGCAATAAGGCGACTTTCGACATCTGACTGCTGAAGTGCTTTATCTTCCTGTAGATGACACATTCTTTTTTGTATACAATTATTAATTATGTTTATAGCTTTTGTGTTTTTTGACCAGTCGGCAATATATGTTTCTTTGGGAATCATTAGGACGCAAGATTGTGTTAAAGCAATAACAGACCCCGGGTAATAAGTAGAGACGTTGCCCATCAACAAGACGCCACCGAATTCTCCTTTGGAAAGAATTGCGACGGTAGATTCTGAATTATTCATTTTTAATGAAATTTTCAAGCTTCCCGAAAGCACTAAAAAACAGTTCTGAGCCAATTCTCCTTGGGTAAAGAGGACTTGACTCTGTGCTAAATTTACGATCGAAGTCAGTCTCAAAAGACCATCATTGATATTAATATCAAAATTAAGGACTTCCGCAATTTTTTCTTTAAGATACTCTACTTCTAAGGCTTTATTCATACTTAGAGAGTAATATTTTATTTTTCAAATCGTTAATGACCTAGGTCATAAGCGCTCTCGTTTGTTGTTTTGTAGACTGTTTCAAGTGCGAGGGTTCCGTAATGATGTTTAAGTACTTATTTTGTCTGGTGCTACTGGTTTTAGTTTCAAATTGTTCTTATGCGGATGACGAACTGAGAATATTTAGTATACCAAGTGTCGCCTTTAATTCTGATAAATTCTTTCTTAATTTCGGCTGACCAAGTGTCAAGTTCGAGTATGGCGGTATTTTGGAGGACTTAGCTTCTTCACTCACTTAGATACAACAGCTCTGTCATTGAATGGTCCCTTCTCTTAGGAGCAGGCTTGTTTATAGGAAGAGATAAGATGTTTTTAGTTATCCCTTCAAATTACTATGATTCGCTTGGTATTCTGCCCCAGGCGTTGGATACAAATTTTAAACTCAATAAAGGAGGATGTTTTGAATATTCCAACAATTGATCTAAAGATTTTTGCTCAGAAATACCGACAAGCCCTTTTATTCGCAATGATTGAGGGTTTAAACGAAGGCTCTGCCTTTTCATTCTCTGACGATCGTGATCCCGGTAAAATTGAATCGGAACTTTCGTCGGCTGATTTGAATGGTTATCGCTGGGTTAAGGCAAGCAATACGTCAAAGGGCAATGCGGCCTATCTGATTGAGCGAAAATCACAGGCATCACATGAAAAAGAGAATTGCTGTGGCTGTTGTGGCGCATAGCCCAAAGAACATGCTTGAATAGACAAAAACAATGCCTTAGGTTAAGAGTTTTCCAATGATTGGTTTAGTTTCTGCAGACTACGAAAAACTGTTGTCCTTTGAATTGTTCAAGGGACTTAATCGTAGTCTTGTTGAGAAGGTTGTCAACGGCGCGGTGACCAGAAATTTGAAGCATCGTGAATTTTTTTTTTAGAGTTGGTGGTACTGCTCAAAGTTTTTGTATTGTTTTGGACGGTGCAATAAAACTTCTTCGGCATAGTCCTCGAGGCGAAGATATAATAATGCACTTTGCTGTCCAAGGTGATGTTGTAGGGGCGTTACTGATGAATCAATGTGAAGAAGTTATTTATCCTATATCTGCAAAGTCCATGGGTCCCACTCGAATCGTTTGTATTCCAAAGTCAACGTTTAAGCAGCATTGGCAATCTGATATTAATATACAAAACAGACTAAATAGTCTGCTGTACCGACGTATGAACAATATTCAAGATGATAAAACAATGTCTACTTCACCATTGCGAGTTCGTATCGCTAATCTTTTGATGCGACACTTAGATCAGGAGTCTGAAAATTCGAATCAAACTTTGTCTTTAAGACTAACTCGTCAAGAAATAGCCGATACCCTTGGTGTTGCGGTTGAGAGTGTCATTAGATCTATGCGAGACTGGCAAGATGATGGCACAGTCTATCGACCCACTGATAAAGGACCCGAAATTATTAACGTTGAAAAACTTTTGAAACATCTAGAACCCTGATTTAAATCATAGGTTATTTTAAGCTAGTTAGCGTATTCTGCTAAAAGGCGGGATTATGAAACAATTTTTCAGATCAGAACCATATAAAGTTCTTTTCATCCTAGGGGCACTGTGTTCCATTTTAGGAGTTGGGCAATGGATTCTATTCTACTTGGGGATCATTACTGAATATCCAATAAAATCTCACTCACAAATAATGATTCTTGGTTTCATTTTTTGTTATGTATGTGGATTTCTTATGACGGCAGTACCGAGAATGACTGGCACTTCATCTGCAAGTCTAATAGAAAAAAGTATGATTAGCGGTCTTGTTTTTCTTTTTTTAACATGTAGTTTTTTGAATTACCATAGTTTTGTATTCATAATTTCTACGGTGATGTTCGCGTTTCTAATTTCGTTTTTTGTTAGACGAAAATTGAAAATGAAGAATCGCGAGCTTCCAACTGGTTTCATTTTTATCCCGCTTGGGTTGGTGTCTGGTTTGATTGGATCCGTACTTGTCCTGATTTCAAGCTTCGGATTTATTAGTTTGCTGCCACTTGGCAAGCTTTTTTTATACGAAGGATTTATTCTGAACTTAATTATCGGCTTGGGGAGCAGGCTTATTCCAGTTTTAACACGAAAATCCATGGCTTTATCACCAGTCGAGGTTAATGAATTAAGCCAACGGATGTTTTTCGCAGAAGCAGTTGTTTTTAATGGATCATTTTTCATCGAAGTATTTATATCAAGTGAATTTGGTATACTCATTCGTGCATTGATAATGAGTTTTGTGCTAATTAAGAACTTCAGATTTTTAAAGCCGATGTCTGAAAAGTCAAAACTTGGTATCTCGATCTCAACAGCAGCATTTATGTTTCCACTGAGCTATTTTCTAATTTTTTTCTTTCCAACTTATAAAATACACCTAATACATGTTCTATACATTACTGGTATTGCATCATTGACTTTTTTGGTTTCAGTTCGAGTATCCTTAGCTCATGGGGGTGCAAATCTAGAACTAGAAAAATCGTCAAATGCTATTCTAGCATTCTTCTTTGCCTTCTTGATAGGGACTGTTTTTAGAGCCATCGGACCACTTTTTAGCGGAGAGTTAATTCTTCATTTCTATGCCATGGCTGCGATTTTTTTCTTGTTAGGACTGTTTATTTGGGGATGGTTTTTGCGAACGGTCCTTTTTATGGGAGAGTGTGATTCTGAAAAATGCTAAGTGTCCGCCTGATGAGGTAGCTATTAAAAGTCTCTTTCTTGGGCCCTCCGCCGAGAATGCGAACTGGCTCGAAGGCCTTCTTCGTCAGATATTTCAAAGCTGGTATGCTTGGCGAAAGCATATAAACCGTAAGGATAGTCGGGTTATTTCTGAAAAAGACCAGCTCTTAGCTGAGTTTATTGCTCAACAATTGCACACCAAGACAGTAATAACTGAAATTGTTAAAAGGTTTGAAAACGAAATTCCAAAATTCTCTCCAAGGTATATTGGGCACATGTTTTCAGAAGTAAGCATGCCCGCCTTGCTAGGGCATTTTATAACGTTGCTACATAATCCCAATAACATATCACCAGAAGCTTCAGTTGTTGGAACCGAGATGGAAACTGAAGCCATCGGACTTTTAAAAAAGATCGTAGGTTACAGTGACGGAGTCGGCCACTTTACCTCTGGAGGGACAGTTGCAAACTTTGAATTTTTGTTCCGGGCTCGGGAACGATTGGCAATCTGGCTAGCAACAGGGATTGCCTTTGGTAACAAAAATCTTATTGAGTCAGCCCATATGGGATGGAATAAATTTGACCAGATCGATAAAAACGTTTCAAAAAACGATGTACAAAAATTCTATATTCTCAATAACGGCCGCGATGCCTATGATCAAATTTTAAAGAAAACCAACTCTGTTTTGGGTGAACCCCTTCTTTTGGTTTCGGCTAGTAAGCATTACTCATGGCCAAAAGCTATGCATCTCTTAGGATTAGGAGAGTCAAATATTCGATATATTGAGTTAGATCAAAATGGTCGTGCCTGTGTAAAGAGCCTGAGAAAAGAGATCCAATCGGCAATTAACGGCGGTTGTCCCATACTTGGAGTTGTTGCAATAGTTGGAACGACCGAATTAGGTACAATTGATCCGGTTGATTCCATTTCAAAAGTCCTTCAAGAATTCAGAAATAACGACGGATATGATATTTGGTTACACGTTGATGGTGCATATGGTGGATTTATGGGTAGTTTGGTAAATGATTGGGGCATCAGGGACGAATCAGTAATTTCTAAGGCATCGCAATCAAGTTTAAAAGCAACTGCTACCTCTGACTCAATTACTTTGGATCCACACAAGTTGGGATATGTTCCGTACTCCTCTGGTGCATTTATTTGTCAGAATCAAAAGAACTATTTTATGCGATCATTTACGGGCCCTTATATAGTGAGCAAGGAAAAAAACATAGGAAATTACACTCTCGAGGGTTCTAGATCTGCAGCTGGTGCGGTTGCCATCTATGCATCAATTAAATCTTTTGATTCATCTGGAGGATATAAAAAGCTATTTAAGCGGACAATTCAGTCAAGAAAAGATTTTGAGGATAAGATAAGAAAGTTAAATTTCAACGTATTTATACCAGAAGGTCTAGACACAAACATTTTGTGTTTTGCGCCAACTGGCGACGCTAGGTCATTAACAGAAATGAATCGTCAGACTTTAAGATTGTATTCACGAATTCAAGAGTCCAGAGAGTATTGGATTTCTAAGACGACATTAAATAAGAGTTATTTTGATAAGATGATTTCTCAACTTTGTGCCTCGGAAAAAATTGAATGTGACTGTGAGAATCTAGAACTCTTGCGTTTGACATTGATGAATCCATTTACCGTATCGAAGGAGGGCGCAGTTGATCATATTTTATCGTTCTGCACCTTGCTGGAATCGGAGTTTGCAAAGATTAACAATACTTAGTAGCGGTCGGCCTACTTTTTCTTCAAGCTAAGTACGTAATAGACTAAACCCCATCTTTCTTCTTCAGATATATGCGCAAAACCGGCCATTGATGTATTTTTTGAACCTTCACTAATTGTTTTAAAAACTTGCTCCGGCTTTGAACCAAATTTATACTTTTCGGAAATAAAGTTGCGGGCTTTCGGATTTAAACTTGCTCCTGCTGGTCCATTGCCATCACCTTTATCACCGTGACAGACGGCACAGTTGTTTGTTTTGTAAGATGCTTGTCCATTGGAAATTAGTTTTGGTGACGAAGGAGGCGGTTTTATAGCCATTGCGGTTTTAACAAAGATTAGTGTTGCAGTTAATAATAGGTATCGTCGTTTCATCTGAGGTCCTTTCGGTTGCATTGAAGTATAACCCTAATGACACACTTCATATTATGATCTAGGTCAGTCTCTTTATTTATTTGTATCTCCCCCCTCTGAGAGAGTAGTTTTTTTGTTATTGAACTTCAAGCTCTTTGAACTTGAAGTTTTAGAATTTGTGTCTTTAAAAATACTTGGAGAACCCCAATTGGATGCGCGACTCTCATATACAAGTTTAGCTTGAGCACGGTACACCCAATTGGTGAGAGTGTCCAAGTGGCCGGCTGTTGCAAAACCAATTACTATTACAATCACCCAGTCGAAAAGTTTATCTAAGTTCATTTTTTGCTCCCTTGCTTTCTTAATGATTTTAATTTCATATTTTGTTCAATTCTAAGTTGGCCATTTACTTTCGTAATAATTCCATCTTCAAATCGGGTAGTGATGTTTACGATGGAATTTCGATTCCAGATTGATGCATTTCTGGGTGGCAGCTTTTTCTCATTGAGATGATTTGCTATGGAGTTTGGATTTGATTTGAGTTTCCAAAGATTATAAATCAATGTGAGAATATTATACTCTTTTTGATGTGGAACAAGTTCACCTTGAAAATAGCAAAACCCGAAATAAGGTTGAGCATTATTCTTTCCACCAGTTTTTATTGATGATGAAATAGGTGAAGCCACATTCGCACGAAGCTCAATGCCATTACGAATTAAAGTTGATCGTACCGTTGTTTTAGCAATTCCTGTCTGCTTTGCGATATCTGAAAGTGAAAGACCTTTTGCATACAGATCGGCGAAATTCTCTGAAATTCCCAGAGCGTGAGCGGCTGAAAGCTCAATGTTTTTATGCACTTGCAAAAGTTCAGGTAAGGAGTGAAACTGGCTACCAAATTCTACAACTTGCGAACCAAAAATACCCAAATTATGAGACTGACCGCCCTCGGCGGTCCCAGCGTCAGCCGGTGGCTGCTGCTGTGGTCTTCTATTGTCTAAATCAATGATGTTCTTTTGACTTTCCTCTGGAATAGCTACGGTTGGAGTAGTGGCGTCAGAATTTAAACTACCTGACAATCTAAACTGGATACTTAGGCCACTGCTGGGGTTAACGATGATCCCATAGATTAAATCCTTTATTAAGGCCTTTCGAGCTGTAGCTGTTGATTTTTTCCATCCTCGACGGAAAGCCTCAAGTCTAGATTTTAGATCATCAATGGCCGTTTCAACATCGGATTCTTGGGTTTCTTGAAGTTTAACCTTTTCAATCTCAGCCTCAATTAATGCCTTTCTACGACTAAGATCATTAAGTTCAGCGGCAGTGGCGCGAATAGCTTCTGACTGAGGATCTAATTCCGCCTGGATACGGAACGTATTTTTAATGGCCGTATTCAGCTTTTGCAATTCCAAGGTCAAACGGTTTTTCTCAGCTTTAATCACTTCAGGCTTTACCGTAATGGCTTTTCTTATATTATCGCTCACCTTATTAAAATATCCTGCCAAAATTAAAATCTCTGACAAATAATCCACAATTTTAGATTCAATTTTATCTGCCCGAATTCTTTTAAATGTACAGTTGATGACATCGCCTTTTTTAGATGAATGAACATAATAACGATGAACTTTAGTTCTGCCATGGGCAGACTGTCCAACAAGGGCTCGCCCGCATTGACCACATTTACAAACTTGAGCGGCAAGAAAAACTCTTTCTTCAGACGTTTCAAGTCTTGCTCTTTCTTTATCGCGATTATCTTGAATAATCTTCTGAACCTCACGAAATGTCGCTTCATCAATAATTGCGGGCCATGAGGCTTTCACTTCCGTATACTTCTGCCAAGTTTTGAGTTTGTGTGCCTCTTTGTTTTTGTTGATCTTATTAACTTCTTTAATTCCAATGTAGGACTTGTTTTGAAGCACAAAACTGAGTGAAGCTATTGTCCATCTGCCTTCATTCATAAGGCGGTTCTTTGTTGATTTTTTGCCTTTGGGTTTAATCCCAAGGGCTTCCAAAGCATTTATCGTGCGACCAATAGTTCTCTGTTCAAGGAATGTAGAAAATATTTTTTTAACCTGTGCTGCCTCAGTTTCATTGACTACAAAAGTTGTTTTGTTCGACTCTGGTCGATCATATCCAAGGATCACGGGACCACCACTGAGTAACCCACGCATGGATCTTGAATGACAGTTAATCGCAACACGTTCTGAAATTTGCTCGCGTTCGAATTGCGCTAAATTTATCATATTAAAGAGCATCATTTTTCCAGATGGAGTACTTGAATCAAAGTTTTCTTTGATCGCTAAAAACTTAGAGCCAAGAAAATCTAAAACTTTATGAAACTCACAGAAATCAGGAATATTGCGTGATAAACGAGAAAGCTCTGTCACCATAATTGCATTTATGCGGCCACTCTTTAAGTCTTTCATCATCCTTTGATAACCAGGACGATTAGTGTCTTTAGCCGAATAGCCATCGTCAACGTAGTTTTCTACAACACGTCCCCAACAAGGCTCTTGCATATTCTTAATATCAATAAATGATTGGAGTCGATGACGTTGATTATCCATGGACCCTTCAACAACCTGAGCCTGCTCATCAGTTGAAACCCTTTGATATAGGCCCAACAACAGAGTTGCAGAATTTGTTTGTTGTGAATTAGGCTGCGATTTCTTCATTGTCATTTTCCTCCTTACGAGGGCGTCCTCTTTTTAATCCCAAAGCAATCATACTTGCAATTTTAGAACGGATGCGAGCTTCATTTTCGTCGGCATTACTTGATTGATCAATAAGACCAATATATTCAACCTGCATATCATCTTCTGATGTTTTACTTGGCCTAACCTTTAAGCCACTACTCATCAGCTTTGACCTTTGCCTGGCGTTTAACTTTTTTCATATGCTCAGAAAGTAATTCAATAAGCTCCATTGCTTTTCTTTCTGGAAGACTATCAAGGATACTCATCAAGGTTTGATAAATAAAACTTGGCGTCCTAAATCCAGTTTCAATGTGACTTATAGGTTGTCTTCCTGCAAATCCAAAAATTTCTGCAAGCTCCGTTTGCGTGAGTCCTAATTTTTCTCTAATAGCTTTAAATTTGTCAGGACTCATGCGGCTCCTTCTTTCTCATGTATATCCATGATATCATCTGGCTTCAAGTTCTTTTTCCCTTTTTTTGCAGAGTTCGCCTTATTTCCAAAGAAATAATGCGCCAATACCTCTTTTAACTCAGGGGGTAAACTTCCCGAAGATTTGGCCTTTTTCACAATGCTGTCAAGCATGGTCAAGTCGTTTGCTACCTGCACTCGAATCAATTGCAATACGTCATCATTACAATGGTCTTTGAACCAATGAATCATAAAACTGGTGACATCCAGCTTTGTTGCTCGCCCTGCTTCAAAGCCTGTATTAACGGCATTGGTAACATCATTGATTATGATATCGGCCTCTTTTGAAATCATAGCTCTTACAAATTTTACGTCATTATTTTCATTTATTTCTGTCTCACTCATATAAGCTCCACCTCCTTAATTTCTGGTTTTTCTTGGTTATTGTTTTCTCCTCTGTATCCTGTCCCCGTATTTCCTTCTTCTTATTCATTCTTTTAATTCCTCCTCTTCTGTTAGATCAGGACCCCGCCCAACTCCGGCCCCCGGTTCGTGACCACCCTCAATCAATGTATTCGTTGAGTGGGGGTGGTCACGAAGGCTTTGCCAGGGGGCCGGTGCTTGGGCGGGCGGTGTAAGCTCCTGATCTGCTTTTGAAAAACTTTGTTTTTCAAAATTGTTTTCTAAAATATTTTCCCGAAATGGTTTTCGGTTTTTTTTCGGATTTTTCTCCCAAGTATCTTCTGGAGTTTCAAGAGCAGCAGATAGCATTCTTTTAAGGGGCATCCGTCGATTTAGAAGTGAGCTTTCAGCGCTAAAATCAACTTTACTAAATTCTGAATTCAAAAAAGTAATTGGAACTTTCTGACCTCTCACAAATTCTGCACCTGAAAAAGCTCTAGCCACTGTAGCTTGAATGACTAAACTGGAGCAGCCATAAATCAATAAATTTACATTCCTCATTGTTAAATAACCCTGACTAATCCGCAAATACCTGTCCCTTGCTTTAAGGGTATTTTCAATCTCTATGGCAATTCGAATGGGCTTATTTGCTCCTTGCAGGTCAACCAATAGATCTGGAAGCTTATCAATTCTATTCACGCCTAATAAAATACAGGTTTGATATTGATCTTTTGAAAGTTCAAATTCAGTCCATGCACTAAGTAACTTTCCGGTCTGTTCTAGTCGCAAAAATATGTTTGCAACTAGTATATCGTGATTCAAAATATAAAGGCTCTTGTTCGGCGCAACTGAAACAGTTGCAAGTTTTTTACCCTTGGCGGAAAGATAAATTAAACCATGTTGTTTTTGTGACTTGAAAAAATACCCTCCAGTCACCATTCTATTCCAATGATAGTACTGTTGAGTGGTTTGATTGAAGCAAAGATTCTCAAAGAAAATCTCTTTCGTCAAAAATCCAAATCGAGCAGCAAAATTGATTGCATTTTGCAAAATTTCAGAAGAGCTTTTATTCACTGATTACTCTCCCTTTTGATTCTTAATCAGTTTAGGGGTCAATTTGAAATGACCCATAGTGATCTGACCTTCAAAAAAAACAGGATCAACCCAAGTGAGTTCCATGGCCGCTAACTCTGGGTTCTTGAGTGATTCTGGAATTTTTAAATTACTTCCAATTTCAACTTGTCGGATGCGGACTAAACAAGAAGTCTTACCATCTAAGATTATTTTAGCGCCCTCGGGATTACCGCATTTGGGTGAATGAGCGCAGCCAACATAAATGACCATCATTGCGAAATATAAAATAAATTTCATTAAACCCCCTTTCTTTGAGTGTTATTTTCGACGTTTAAAATCTTCATCATTTCGGTGCTAACATTTTCATCTGGGTTTTTATCAGCTTCAGGCTTTTGATTTTGAATTGCTGGTAGACTCACCGGTACGGATTTAACTGGATGAGGAAATTTTATATCTTCTAATATATCTGGAGTTTTTCTAAATTTAAGCCTGACGGGCAAGCTCCCAGTTGAATGAGGAATAATCATGACTGCCTCACCAACACCCAAATCTTGTTTGAAGACATTTGGATGGAACTTAAATTCTTCAACATCTCTGACCGAAGCTTCACCTGTTTTTTCAGATCCGAAAGTCCCAGAGGTTTCGCGTTCCGTTCTTTTTAAGCCTTGAATTGTGCCAATGGTTTGTGAAAAATACTCGGCTGACTCTGGCTCATTGGTCCTCATAAATACTTTCAAATTTGAGTTTGATAGGATGGTATTTTTAACACCATCGCCAAGGCCAGCTAAATCACCTAAGGCTTGGTGGGCAAAAACCACTCCCACATTTGCACTCCGCGATTTGTTTAGTAGACTCACAAAACTCTCAGTTAAGTATTCTGTAAAGTCGTCTAAGTAGATGCTAAAGAAATCTTTGTTTTTTGATGTTCCGAGATGCCTTGAAGCCACGGCACTTTGAAGGCATTGCAGAATGAGCTTACCGACGGTCTTTCCTAAAGTAGGGATTTTTAGCACCGGAAGCTGGCAATAGATAATTGAACCTTCATTAAGTGCTTTCTCCAAATCAATATCCGAAGTCTCAGCATTAAAGACAGGTGCAGTATCACCGACGGCCAGAGCTTGCAGTTGAGAAATTAAACCGCTGGTTTCTTGATTTCGTTCTTCATTTGTTTTTTTCAAAAAATCATTAGACCAGGCAATGAGTTTTTGATCCTCAGTCTTCTTTGCAAGATGAAGGAGCATTGCAGGGGATCTCAACCCTTCGATAAGCTTAATTGGAGTAGGAACGATTTTTGATTTTTCAAAAATCAAGAGAGTATGCAGCAGGGATTCGTATTGAAGACTTTTATAATACTCATTTTCAAAGTTGAATGCTTTAAAAACTCTTTCCGTAACCTCAAGTGCCGTACCATACGAGAGTGGGTTGAAGGTGTTACTGATGCCAACATCACAAAGTGACAAAATCTTAACCTCTTCCTCGCGATTGTGAATTTTAGCATAGGAGTAAAGTTTATTGAGCATTGATTTATCGGATTTACCATCAATAATGATGAGGCCACGTTTTCTTTTTATATCATCAATAGCCCATGGCAAAATAACTGACTCCGTTTTTCCGGCATTGGTTGTGCCGACAACCTGTGTGTGCATTCGTCGAAATGAGGGTTTGACATAAACTCTTTTGCCCCTATCACTAAAACCTGCAAATACCGACGATTCGACAAGTGACTCTCCTAAAACTTCATTCTCAAGATCAGAGTATTTACATTTTGCCCTAAGAACCGTTTTGATTTTTAAATAAACTGCCAAGATTAAAATCGTAATACAAAATGCAATCAATACTCGGTATTCAAGATAAGCTTTGAGAATATAGACTCGGTATTTGTAGTAAAACACAACAAGCAAGAAACAAATGGCGGCAAATATAAAAAATGAATCCTGGTTATTACTTGATTTCAGGTCCTTACTCATGATCACCTCCCAATTGTTGAAGATTCATGGATTCACTCAAGAGCACATCACACTCAGCGCCCATGTTGACTTCGATCCATTCACGTTGGGTCTTGAGTTTTTCACCATAAGAATTAGCTCGGTCTTTTGCTGTGGCAGCTACAGCGGTTTTAAGCCCATTCTCAACACCACCTTTTGAGTGACCTAGAACATCGGTTTCCATACTTCCTGTGGCATAGCCAGCAATAAATGTTGTAATGAGTGAGCCCATCGTATTCTTTGCACCATCACTATGAACATTGCCTGCAACCCCTGGTTGGCCATCCTTTCCAACAGCAATTCCGCTTATAGATTTAATTTCACCACTGGGTAGTGAAATTTGTCTAAATTGAATGACCGCCCTCTCAGACCCTTTTTGAAAACTCGCTTCACCGTAGAATCTTGAACCTGCGGGCAAACGCAACCCTGAGTCAGTTGTTGAATCCAAGATGCTTTCTGCAAGGATTGGAACAGATTCTTGAGACACCACAAACTTATCAAGAATTCTCAATGGGATTCTGATTCCAGATCGAAGTTGTGTTTTCGCATTTCCATTTTTTGCACCCACAATCATTGAGGTGTTATAGTTGATTTGATTTCCGCTGCTGCCACCACTAGAATTGCCATAAACATTTCTTAAACCATTTGATGGCGATGAATTCCACATCTGGGTGGCTAGGTCTTGATTTGGATCAGTTTTTGAATTCTCAACTTCATCAGTATGCGCTTTTTCGGTGGCTGAAACCATTTTTTGCGAAAACTTGATATCTTGTTCTGTCGGTAAAAGAAACGTCACCAGAATAAAAGTCAATACTCCGCCAAATAATAGGATTTTAAAGGATTTAAAATTAACTTCTCTTTTTTCACTAACATCCGACTTTTTAACAAAATGTGTTTTTATTTTAAGAATTTAAGATTTGATTGCTTCAATAAAGTGACTTTCGCTTTTATTTTTTACTTCCAGAAGACCTCCGAAGGAATATTGATGAGTAGGTTTACTTCAGACTTGATTTGCAATTGAATTAGCTTTTTATCTTCAAAATCAGAACTTGCGAGTGAGACACCATACTCCAGTGGATATTTTGCTGATGGCTTAAGACTTGATAAATAAAGCCCATTAATTACCATGGATTTTGCATCCTGAAATACCCAAATGTTTTCGGGCTTAATGGGTCGGCAGTCTTTACACCAAAGTTTACCACTGATCAAAATAAATCCGCCTCTGGATTTTCCGATTTTTATGACTTCGAAAGTCCACACATCAACTTGCACCTTTTTATTCCAAATCTTCCAAGTGATCTGCTCTTCCGGCTTCTTGGTATCCACATAGATAATAAAATCGGCTTGCTCTTGTCGTTCGGTTTGAAGTCTCAAGTTGTAGCGTTGCTTTTCTGTTATGAGGAACAGATTGGTTTTAGCACCCCACCGTAAAGGTTTAATAGTGACTGCTTTGTCAAGATATTCGACCTTAAAGCCCGATTGATCTCCAATAATGATGGACTGAATAGTTTCAGGTAACTGAATGATGGTTGCTATTCCTAGAGCGGTATTTACATTTAAAATACCATCGGTAAAATAGGGAACTGTTTTTATGGGAGCAGCCAAAACAATTTTACTCATCAATAAAATAAAAATACTTAGGATAAACTTCACTGTGAAACTCCTTCAGTTTCTTTAGTGATGAATATTCCCCAGGGGTTAACCACGCTTCGGTCATCAACTGAAAATTGTAAGACGAGCTTCAATTCCGTTGCAGCTTTCAAGTTATCAAACTCTGTGATTCGATCAGCGAGTATGGTTGCTTTTTTCTCTTTAAGATCAATCTGAATATTTTTTGGATAAACGCGCTGAGTGACCTTTTTTTCTTTTACAAACTTTTGAACCTCTAACATCGCTTTTTGAAAAGCTGATGACATTGAGGGAATGACAAAAAACTGAGCCTTCTGCAATTGGGTTGCAATAGTCTGCTCGCTCCAGTTGTAACGATAACTTAGATACTCTCTGATGGCAGAATCTATTTGTAGATCAGTGATTTTTGTTTCTACTTTTGCAATTTGTCCATTTTCAGCCAGGGCAATTACTTTTGGACCACTTTTTACCAAGTATAGCAGCATTGCTAACACCACAATCACAATCATGATTAGTGCTGCGGACAAAACTTTAAGGTTGAAGTTTTCTTTTGCAAATTCCCCGACCATTTTCGGATACCTTTTTATTTCAATATGTTTTACGTCTGTCATTTAGGACCTCCTTTATTAAAGAAATTATTTTTATTAAATGATTGAATTCTTTCTGATGCATAAGACCGAGTAGTTGAAATCACATTGCGTGATACTTCTTGAACCCGAACAATACGTGCAGGTATGCCAATGGCAGCACCCACTGCCGCTGCCCCTAGTGTATTTGCCGTAGCTTGAGCACCTTCTGAAATCAATGATTTCATCAGTAAGGGTGTAAATAGAAGTGCAAGTGCAATCACAAAGTTCATTACAATAAGAGTTATGTATGAACCTTCCGTTCTATAAATATTTCCGAAAGAAAGTGCGGTGAGCATCGCTGATAAGATAGCCCATAGACATTTCCAACATGCTACTTCAAATAAGCCACGATAAAGATTTGCTGTAATTCCAGCAGTTCGTGGAAAAATATAACAAAGAATCATTATTGGAGAGCAGATTGAGAGCAAGCACCAGTAGAAATAGTAGAGAGCAATTGAAATATATCTTGAAATATAAAGCAAAATGAAACTACCAAAGCTTAATATTGCCATGAATAGATCATCGAACTTTAACATCAATACATTTTTAGCTCCTGCATAACTCCGTGATTTTTCCTCTGCCATTCGCATGAAAGTTTCAAGGCCTGAGAGATTATCAATCCGTAAAGCAATGCCATCACAAATATCTAAAATAGCATTTGAAACTTCGGGGAATGAAATCAGTAATAGACTTGCCACAAAAGCTCTCTTAATAATTTCGGGAAAATCTGGGTCGCCGGATTTCAAGTAAGAAATTACTACCGACAGAAGAATCGCAACGGGCAACATCAAGTAAAAAAGATTTGATAGTGATTGATGTAGGTCTTTTGCTAAACTCCCAAGGACATCAAGATTTGGAATCATTGGCCACCTCCAAATCCACCATTAAGACGGGGTAAGGTTGTAGTTTTAGGAATACTCTTGAAACCTTCTGATAAACCCTGGTAATTTTCTTGAAAATTACGTGTGGATAATTTCTCTTTTCGATTATCATAAGCGAGATTCTGAGCCATGATCTTGAGCATTTGACTTTGAGTACGCAAAAGCTGAGTTGTGACACCAATTAACACTCCAAGGGCTTGATTTTGAAGTTTACCCGCCCCCTGTGGGCTTACGACTTGGGAATGAAATAAAATTCTTTCGCGCTCGCGATCCACACTATCGGCATAGTCATAGAGGTTACGATTCATCGAAATTACTTCAGCCACGCTCTGATCTTGAGCTGAAATAAGATCTTTATCCATTCCGTCAGGTACAGGTCCATAAACAGACTGTAAGGCTCTGAGAACGGCCTGGGGATCTCGAAGATTGCCATACACCCCAGCCGCAAACTGAGGATTAATGACCCTGATTAAATCGAGTCCGGATCTTACCCCTGAGTTCACATCACGAAGTAGATTCAAAGTATCTGCTCCGTTTTCTAAAATGCTCTTTAACTGTAAAACTGTTTCAATAGCTTGTGCTAAAATTTGGGTTAAGACGACCACGTCTCCGCCCCAAAGATCTGCCCGCGCGGAGCGTGGTGAGACCATCACAGTGACAGCAAATATGATTGCCAAGAAAAATCGGCTTGTTTTTTCAGAATACTTTTTAAATGTGGTTTTCATTTTTCTCATACGGCTCCTTTCATTTGCGCAACTCCAAAAGGGGCCAACTCCGCTGCCCTAATTAATGACTCTTGAAGGGTTTGACCCTCATCCATTAATTTTTTGACAAACTGATTATCTCTTGAATCGCTGGTTGAAATCCAATATTCAAGTGGTGAAGGTTGAATGCGAATGATCTGCCTTGCTTCACCCGCAATAAAAAATCCTTCACTGTAGAGCCCCTTTCTTTGTTCAAGGGATTGGATTAATTTTAACTCTGTCGCATTTAGCTTTAAAGTTTCAGATAAGATCTTCGTATCGCCTTTTTGAAGCATCACAAGCTTTGTGGCAGTGTTATTTAAAATGGCTGGTCCGATGCCACTTCCAATAATTTCCTCGACCCCCTGGGTGATAAAACTGATTCCGCTTCCTGTTTTTCGAAAAGTTCTAGCAGCGTACTCCATAAAATTGGCAGCAGCAGGACTCTTTAAAAACTGCCAAGCTTCATCAAGGAGTACTCTTTTGGATACTGTTCGATCAGATTCCACTTGATCCAAAATAAAATTGGTTAGGATTAGAATCATGACCGCTTGCAGATCTGGGTATTGTGACAGTCCCTTTAAATCAAAAGCTACAATGGGGCTGTCCGCGCGAATATGACCTTGTCGATCAAGCATTTTGCCAAATGGGGTTTGGCCAACCCATGGAAACAAAAGTTTTCCAATTTTCTTTAAACACTCTTCATTAGATTTTTCACAATACCGTGCTAAATCAGAAATCAATGGGGATCGTGGTACTTTTTCACTGCGAGCATTTTCAAAAATGTGTATGAGTGCTTCTTCAAGCTGCACTCTTTCAAGTCGGTTGAGTTTTTCTCCTTCATCAACAATCATTTGTTCAACAATGGCGAGCATTCCTTTAAGCCTGTCACCGGATGGCATTTGGCTGGGATTAGATGTGGCAAATGGATTGATGGCATATTTTTCGGAAAGATTAATTTCAAAATACTGACCACCCAAAACCTTGGTCATCTTCTCGTAAGACCCACCAACATCAATAATATAAACTCTTGTGCCTCTGGCAATTTGCTGGAGCATCAAGAAATTGTTGGCAAACGATTTTCCACTCCCGCTTGAACCAGTCACCAACATATTATAATTGGTGAGCTTGGGATCTATTGGATTAAAGGAATAAAGTCCACCCAGTCGAGTATTAAATAATACTGTTGGGATATCAT
>CAZYOE010000075.1:0-22207 GCA_964648725.1 uncultured Pseudobdellovibrionaceae bacterium
TAGCTTTAATTTTTATTGGACCCAAACAGTTACCCGAGATTGCGAGAGCACTTGGTCGAGCCTTAAATGAGTTGAAGCGAGCGAGTGAAGACTTAACTTCTTCAATTACTAACCCGAAGAATTATTCCAATCATCAAGAGTTGAATCATCATGCTCCGGCTGATTCAATCTGCGAATCTCACGAAGGGAATCATGATCCTCATGATGCTCATGAGCCCCATACCACTGAACATGAAACCAGTTCAGTAGCACAGGATAGTGTGGCAGCAAATGATGAAAACAAAAAAGATGAGGGCTCTTCGACATGAGGTTCGGTGAAGAAATAGACCACAAACATCAGAGTTTAGTCGACCATCTTACTGAATTGAGATTTAGACTCATTCGAGCTGTTGTCGCAATATTGATTGGTGGTTTGGCCAGTTACCATTTTAGTGAACAGATTTTTAATGTGATTCGCTCACCCATTTTGCCTTATTTAAAAAATGTCGGACTTGTGTTTACAGCTCCAATGGATAAATTTATGGCCCACATTAAAATCGCCATTTTCAGTGGGGTGATTTTGACGACACCATTTTGGTTCTATCAAATTTGGAACTTCATCGCTCCGGGCCTCTATAAACAGGAGCGTCGCTATGCCCTTTCTTTTATTTTTTCAGCCGTCATACTCTTTTTAGTTGGAATCTTAATGTGCTACTTTGTGATTTTGCCGGTAACTTTTGAGTTCCTCTTAGGCTTTGGTGGTACAGTCGATCAGCCGATGATTACTATTAGCGAATACTTGTCTTTTTTTATGACAATGCATTTAGCTTTTGGGTTGGCTTTTGAACTACCACTCATTCTCGTGATCCTGGGAATGCTTGGCATTGTATCCCAAGCCTTTTTAAAAGATAAACGCCGTTACGCAATTGTGTTGATGGCCGTTTTTTCAGCGCTGGTCACACCCTCACCCGATGCCGTCACTATGTTGTTGCTCTTGGTACCCCTCATGCTTCTGTATGAAGTTGCCTTAATTTTAGTGGGAGTTTTTGAACGGCGAAAAAAGGTAGAAGCATAAAGCCGATTTGCTAAATAAATATTTCTGGTATATCCTAGCCTAGGTTCTTCTCAATGCGCGGGTGGTGGAATTGGTAGACACGCAGGTCTCAGAAGCCTGTCCGTAACTGGGTGGGGGTTCAAGTCCCCCCTCGCGCACCAGCCTTGGCGAAGGCCACCTACTCAAACCGAATCAGCACAGCTCCCGACTCAATGTTATCGCCTTGTTTTACACAAATTTCCTTTACAATACAATCGGCGGAAGCGCGCATTTCGTTCTCCATCTTCATTGCTTCCATGATTAATAAAGGTTTATTAAACTTAACTTTATCACCGGGTTTGACAAAAATTTCGATGATCTTTCCCGGCATTCCGGATTTAAGTTCACGATCGTGACCCATTCCCCCTGGACGCTTTAAGCTTTGATGCAAGAGCATTTCATCGTTAAAGATTTTTACAGAACGATAGGATCCTCGGGTAAACACGGTGTATTCTGTGTCACTGCCAATTACGTCGATCAGATAGGAAGAACCGTTAAATAAAAAACTGATATAAGCTTCCGCTTTTTTAAAGTCTGATTTGCTCACATCATGGATTTCCCAATCCTTTCCTTCTTCTTGGATTGAAATTTTCCAATGTTGTTTGGTCTCTACGACATCGATCTTAAATTTTCTTCCGTTTATTTCAGATTCAAAATACATATTAAGTCCTCATCGTCAGTTTGCGGCCAATGCGTTTCCAATGGCTGGCGACATTGAGTTGTCGAACATCTTTAGATTTACGATCTTGATAAGCTGATATGGCTGCCGCAATCAAAAAAACTTTATCATCAACAACTTTAAAAAGTTCTGGCTCTTCCACTTGTAGGTTTTTTTCAATGAACTGAGTCGTATAAGAGCCATCAAGAAACTGTGGGTGATCCAGAATGGTTTTATGCAAAACGATATTTGATTTCACGCCCGTCAAAATAAATTCAGTCAAAGACCTTTGCATCCGGCGAATAGCCTCTTCGCGAGTTTCTCCCCAAGTGATAATTTTGGCCATCATTGGATCATAATAAATTGGGACTTCGTAGCCTGGGTAAATATAGGAATCCACTCTCAAGAAAGGTCCTTGGGGGTGACGACATGCTCTTATTACTCCGGGGCAAGGCTTAAACGTAATTGGATCTTCGGCACAAACTCGAACCTCAATGGCATGCCCCTTTTGAACAATATCAGATTGTTCAAAGCTCAAAGGATGCCCCATCGCAACCATTAATTGCTCTCGCACAAGATCAACTCTGGTGGTGAGTTCCGTAATTGGATGTTCAACCTGAAGTCTTGTGTTCATCTCCATGAAGTAAAATTCTTTCGACTGGTTATCAAAAATAAATTCGAGAGTCCCAGCTCCAACATATTTAATGAGTTTCGCCGCTCTAACCGCAGCATTACCCATTCTTTGACGCATCTCTGGTGTTAATGATGGACTTGGCGCCTCTTCAATAATTTTTTGATGACGTCGTTGAACCGAACACTCTCTCTCGTACAGGTGAACCGCATTTCCGTGCTTATCGCCAAAGACCTGTATTTCAATGTGTTTAGGATCAGTCACAAATCGTTCAATGTACACAGTGCCATCGCCGAAATAATTAGTGCCCTCTGAGCGACAAGCCCTAAAGGCGCTTTCTAGCTCAGAATCGTGCCGAACAACACGCATTCCCTTACCGCCACCGCCAGCAGAAGCTTTTATGATCACCGGATAACCAATTTTCTTAATGACAGCTTGAGCTTCTTCTAATGATTCAACGGGCCCATCACTTCCAGGAACGGTAGGTACTTGTGCTTTCTGCATCAACGCCTTGGCTGCCAGCTTGTCGCCCATTGATTGAATATTATCAACCGTAGGGCCAATGAATGTCATTCCAGCAGCCTCTACAGCACAGACGAAATTTGGATTCTCAGAGAGAAAACCATAGCCTGGGTGAATGGCATCCGCTCCCGCTTGTTTAGCAACCGAAATGATTCGATCGATATTGAGATAAGACTCTTTGCTGGGCGCTGGACCGATATTATAAGCTTCATCCGCCAAGAAAACGTGAAGGCTATCACGATCAGCATCACTGAATACTGCCACTGAGAGAATACCTAGCTCCCGGCAGGCTCTCGTGATACGAATCGCAATCTCACCTCTATTAGCAATTAAAACTTTTTTAAATTGTTTCATACGCGTCCTTATAAAGGGATGTTGCCATGTTTTTTGGGAGGGTTGATATCTTTTTTCGTTTTCAACATTTCCAACGCTTCGATGATTCTAAGTCGAGTCAATGTTGGTTCAATCACCTCGTCAGTATATCCTAGTTCTGCCGATATATATGGGTTGCTGAACTTATCTTCATATTCTTGGGTGAGTTTTTGGCGCTCAGCAACTGGATCAGCAGCTTTCGCAATTTTCTCCCTAAAAATGATATTAACCGCACCATCAGCACCCATCACTGCAATTTCAGCGCATGGATAGGCGAGGTTCACATCAGAACGTAATAGTTTTGATCCCATTACAATATAGGCCCCACCATAAGCTTTACGAGTAATGAGTGTGACTTTGGGAACCGTTGCTTCTGCGTACGCATATAAAAGCTTCGCCCCATGCGTGATGATACCGTTATATTCCTGCTCAGTTCCTGGCAAGAAACCTGGAACATCCACCAAAGAAACAATCGGGATATTAAAAGCATCACAGAAGCGAATAAAGCGCGCGGCCTTACGACTGGCCTCGATGTTTAAGCACCCGGCGAGAACTTGCGGTTGGTTAGCTACAATTCCAACGCTTCTTCCATTCATACGTGCAAATCCTACGATGATATTACCCGCATAGTTTTGATGGGCCTCTAGGAAATAACCTTCATCAACAACTTCCTTAATAATCTTAAGCATGTCGTATGGTTTTTTTGGGTTTTCAGGAATTAAACTGTTCAGGGCATCGCACAAACGATCTGGTTTATCACGAGTCGGTAAAATCGGCGGTTCATCAAGGTTATTTCCAGGCAAGAAATTGAGAAGTTCTCTGATTAATAATAAACAGTGCTTATCTGAATCAGCGGCAAAATGGGCCACGCCCGATTTCGCACTATGCGTACTCGCTCCACCGAGCTGCTCTTTACTTACTTCTTCGTGGGTCACGGCCTTAATAACATCCGGCCCCGTCACAAACATATAACTGGTGTCTTTCACCATAAAAACAAAGTCAGTGATACTTGGACTGTAAACAGCTCCACCCGCACACGGGCCCATAATAGCACTAATTTGCGGAATCACACCAGAGGCCATCGTGTTACGTAGAAAAATATCAGCATAACCACCGAGTGCTTCCACGCCTTCTTGAATTCTCGCTCCCCCTGAATCATTGAGACCAATAATCGGAGCTCCTGCTTTTAAAGCCATGTCCATGATCTTAATGATTTTATTAGCCTGAGTGCGCGACATGCTTCCGCCAAGAACAGTAAAATCTTGGCTATAAACAAACACTGTTTTGCCATTAACTCGGCCATATCCTGTGATAACGCCGTCACCTGGAACTTTATTGTTTCCCATATCAAAATGGGTGCAGCGCTGGGTGACAAAACGGTCCGTTTCAACAAAGCTGCCAGGATCAAGCAAAACATCTAAGCGTTCTCGAGCGGTAAGGCGTCCACCTTGTTTGTGTTTTTCTCGACGAGAGGCTCCCCCGCCATCCATTGCCTTTTCGTTTCGTTTTTCCAAATCTCTGAGCTTTTCTTCAATAGTATTCACAAATGCTCTCCCTATGATTTGTGCTTAACAAACCTTATGATATTTTTTCGAGTGTTCAAGGATTACTTCTGGCATTGCCTGAAGAACAAACATTAGACAGCCATGCATTATGAACAATTTTATGGCCGTCATGTTTTGTAAGTTCCTCTTTGTAATATTACATAAACCTTCCCCTTAGAATGAATACTAATCTGCCAGAAAAAGAGGAATTGTGAAGCTCTGAAGCAGCCTCCCTTTTAAATTCATACATTTTTACATAGATTCTGCTGTAAAGAGATTTATTGCTTATATATCGGGCGGTTTTGTTTTTTAAGGTTTAGGTTCCCTCAAATAGCCCTCAAGTTTGGTAAGACCCTGCTGAGCATTGATTCTCCCTTGAGCCGCCACAGGATTATAATCCTTGGGTGCGACTACTGAGTTTGTAATGGCACGTTTAATCTGATCCATTGAAGCCTCTGGATGTGCACTCCAAAGTAAAGCAGCGAAGCCACTCACAAAAGGGGCTGCCATGCTTGTGCCACTTGCGACCTGCCATCCACCAGGAACAGTGCTCAAGATTTGGTGTCCCGGCGCTAAGATGTGAACATGATTTCTACTGTAATTTGAAAAAGAAGCCATCAAACCCGATTGAAGAGAAGCTCCTACTGTTATTTGGTTTAACAGTGAAAAGGCTGCTGGGAATTCAGGAAAAATATCAAGATCAACTCCGTCATTGCCAGCGGCGGCAACAAAGAGGACTCCATGCTCACCAGCCTCTCCAATAACCTGCTTGAGAATATCCGCACAAACAGCGCCGCCCCAGCTTGCATTTATGATCTGGGCTCCGCGGCTCTCAGCATACTTAATCGCAAAGACTGCGGCACTCAATGATCCTCCGCCCTGATCACCCATGATATTTAAAGGCAATATTTTGGAAGCTGGCGCAACTCCTAACATGGGGCTGTCTTTGGGTTCAGCAGCGATAATTCCAGCAACATGGGTACCATGTGCGGAAACTAAGGCATTAGGCACTTTATAAGCGAAATCGTAGCCTTTGTAGTCATCGACAATTCCATTGTGATCATCATCGATTCCATTCTTAGGAATCTCTTTGTTGTTGACGGCAATTCGATCTTCCAATGAAGGATGAATCTGATCAACTCCGGCATCGATCACAGCAACAGTTACACCTTCCCCCTTGATTTTTTGATCCCATAATAAGTTCATTTGCGCGTCCTCTTGACCCCAAACCTGCCAAAAAATTCCCGACAAAGATGGGTCTGATACCGGACTTGGTATAGTATTGAGAGTTAAACTATTCAGATTGATTTCCCGATCTTGTTCCACAAAAACAACTTGTTTTTGATTTTGATTACTAAATGTGATGGTTTTCTCTAATTGCTCACGGCTTCCGGAATAAACTGAAACTGAACCGTCAGACCAGGCCAAGATATACTGATTGGGTTTTGAGTTTCCATAACAGGACTTTCCGGCGTACTTGCTGTTGCTGTCATCGACTATGACGGGAGGCTTTTCGACTTTTTTCTGACATCCTATCGACAAGACCATTAATAAAAGAACAATTGATGCCGCATTTGTGTGTTTCGCATCCATGGAAACTCCTTATTAGGTGTTTCCTGTTCGGAGCTTCCATCAAGAAAATGGAGTCTAATAAAAGTCGAGGACTAGTAGTTTATTTCGGAGTTCTGATTATTTTTACGCCCCTCATTGATAATCTGCAGTTCAAGAAACTGATTTATATGCCGGAGGGTATCAATTTCAGACTTTAGTTGCTGAATCATCTCCTCTTTTTCCGCCAAAACTAAACCATAGGCTTTTTTGAGTTCCGCTATTAAATTTTGCACCACCAGCATGGATTCCCCACTTGCGGCAGCTTCAACAAAGTCAGTTGGATTATCAGTTTCAATCTCTGTGCGAATCAAATACCGCCCATTTTCCAAGCGATGTTCTACAGTTTTTGATTTAATTCGGCGTCTTAGGGTGCTTATACTGACCCGTTTGTTTACTGCATAATCAATGACAGGTAGCCAGCGTTCCATTCATTCCCTCATCATGGAGCTATTTCATTTCTGAACAAAAGTCCGGGAAGTATGAAAAAATTTTTAGTCGATGGCAATGACTATTCAGTTGATTAGCCTTTTTCCACATTATCCACATTATCCACAGCTCGATCCACAATTTTGAATAGCCTTTGAGTATTCAATGAGTACCCTGTGGATACTCTATGAATAAGCATTGAATATTCACTTTTAGTCATGGCTATTCAGTGAGTACTCAATGGCTATTCAATGATTAGCCATTGAATATTCACTGATTATTCAATTTAATTCTAGTTATCCACAGAATACACAGATATCCACAATAGTATGATTACCTATTATGCATTTGACTATTCAGACTTATTCATAGGACCAAATGAATAGTCGGTGACTATTCAAAGTGGGAATTTGGCTACCTATTGAGTATCCAGAGAGTACTCAAAGGCTAGCCAATGAGTATCATTGGGTATTCGTGGCCCTAATTTATGTTGTCGACGCGTATGGCGTTTTTTTGACATAAAAGCTGTGCGATACAGAAGGTATGAAAATTAAAGAGAAAAAGAAAATTGCTCTGGTTCTCAGTGGTGGTGGAATAAAAGCTGCTGCCTTTCACATCGGTGTCTGTCTTGCTCTCAAAGAGAAGGGCTTTCGTTTTCTCGGCGGGACACCAGAGACGGTTCAACGTCTTTCCAAACCCGATGACCCGATGACCATTCGCCTTTATGTTGGTTCCAGTGCGGGATCTTTTGTTAGCTCCGTACTAGCATCAGGCTATACTATTGAAAGTCTAGTGAATGCCTTTGAAGTTGGACTTGGTTATAATAAAATCTTCAATGAGTTTGGTCTCAATGAACTAAAGCCGCTTAGCTACCGACACATGTTCGCTATAAATGCCAAAGGCATTATTAGATCGGTGCCCCATTTCTTTAAGCGCCGATCCATTATTTCCGGTGGATGGGAATCACTTCTAAAACACGCTTTTAGTATCAACGGAATTTTTACTACGGCCGGCATTGAGACCTACCTTCGTAGGCACGTTCTGCCAGTCAATGACTTCAAACAACTCGGCGTGGAACTCTTTGTTATCGGAACTCAGCTGAATCATTCTCGAAAAGTGATTTTCGGTGGTTACGAGGAGGTCACCAAAGACTCACAAATCATGTATACTAATATCGCAAAGATCAGCGAGGCCGTCGCAGCTTCAACTGCGCTTCCCCCTGTATTTGCGCCCTTTGGTATTAAACAAGAAGATGGGAAAGAACTCTATTTTTTCGATGGAGAAATTCGCGATACACTTTCGACTCATGTGGCGGTCGATCATGGCGCAGATCTCGTTATTTCAAGTTATTCGGTACAGCCCTACCACTACACCCCAGAAATGGGTAGCCTACATCAATATGGCATTCCAGTGATCATCAACCAAGCCCTCTATCAGGTTATTCAACAGAAAATTGAAAAGCACATTGAACACCAACAAGAAGTGCGCGCCATATACAATACAGTTGAAGGATATTTACGCCAAGCCAACGTTGAGCCCGAACACCGAAAACGAATTCTCGAAATTATTGAAAAGAAGGTGAATTTCAAACCTAACGTCGACTATATGTACATTCATCCGCGACCACAAAATTATGAAATGTTTTTTGTGGACCACTTTAGTTTGAATCCAAAAATTATGGCTAAAATTGCGCGAATTGGTTTTAAGTCAGCCATTTCGACCATGCGAAAATACGGTTTATAGGTCGATTCAAAATAAAAAAGCCGTTCATTTTAAATGAACGGCTTATCTAATTAATCTCAAAATAAAATTTTACAAGAGCGAATTCTCCACAGCTTTAAACAAGTAATCACTCAAAAATCCTAAACCAACCACCAAAAGCATTGTTACAACAATGGCAATCTCAGTCGCTGGAATTGATCTTTCAGCATCTTCTTCCTTATGATTCTCATGCATATACATCAATACAATCGGACGCAAATAATAATAAACGCTGATCACTGAGTTAATCACACCCCAAAGAACGGCCCACAATCGGCCCTCAGCAAGAGCGGCAGAAAACAGATAAAATTTCGCAAAAAATCCTACCGTGGGTGGAATTCCTGCTAAGGAAAGCAAAAATAAAGTTAAACAAAAAGCAAGAAGTGGTCGACGCTTTGAAAAGCCAGCCATATCATCGACCGTTAATTGTGTATTTTCGTTAGTCTCAAAAATATTCACAATGGCAAAAGCACCAAATGTCATAATCGCGTAACTGATAAGATAGAATACAACTCCTGACGCTGCAAATGACCCCTGAGAACTAATCGAACTCGATAAAACTCCCACGAGAATATAGCCAGAATGTGCCACTGAAGAATAAGCAAGCATTCGTTTAACGCTCTCTTGTCGAATAGCAGCTACGTTACCAACAATCATTGTTAGAACTGCCAACCATTGCACCATATCGAGTAAGTTTTCTGAGTAGCCCAACGACTTAATAGAAACAAAACGTAAAAAAGCCGCCATTGAACCTAGTTTTACAGCCGTCGACATATAAGCACTCAGTGGAGTAGGGGCCCCATGATAAACATCTGGAGTCCAGGCATGAAATGGTACAATAGAAACTTTGAAACAGAATCCAATGATAATTAAAGCAATACCAATCAAAAACAATCGACTGGATGTAATGAGATCAGGAACTTTTTCGATAACATCAGATATATAAGTCGTGCCTGCTATCCCGTACAAGAATGCCACGCCGTAAAGCATTACGGCCGAAGCAAAGCTTCCCAATAGAAAATATTTAAAGGCGGATTCTTTACTAAGCTTTTCTTCATTACCCATTGCAATTAATAGGTACAACGAAAGAGACATTATCTCTAAACCAATAAAAACCACGAGTAGATCTAGTGCAGAAATTAGCACCAACATTCCTAGTGACGAGCTTAACAACAAAAAGACATATTCAGAAAATAGGTTTTTATTTGTTGATGGGCTTTCGTAGGCCAACAACAAGGCTCCAATTGTTACTATCAAGGCTGCACTGCCAACCCAGAAAGTGAGTCCATCAAAAATCAACGCTTTTGAAAATGCAGATTGTCCGTGCCCCGCAAAAATCCACATCAACATGGCACTGGTCACCACTCCGACCACACCTACCGCCAAAGCAACTAACGCGTTCGGTTCCTTGTTTCCACGCAGAACCTTGATTGAAATAGGAATCAAACTTGTCAAAAATAACACCACTAATGGAGCGACTCTTATAAGATCCTCTAGTCCCAAATTAATTTCCATAGTTTTGCTCCTTCACTGCGACCTGCGATTCGGCTCTCTTATCCATAACACTGAGCTGATAGTTATTATGATTTTCAACTAAATGCTTTACGCTTGCTTCTGACATTTTAAGAAAGTCACCTGGGAAAATTCCCATCCAAAATACGAGAACTACAAGTGGTACAAGAACCAAGATTTCTCTTAATGAAAGGTCATGAAGTGCGTGGTCATGATCTCCTTCAACCACGGCTCCAGCCTTTCCAAAAAACACTCGTTTAAACATCCACAGCATATATACGGCACCGAAAATAACTCCCAGGGCAGCAATGGAACCTATCGCTTTGTCCGCCTGGAAAGCGCCAAGTAGAATCAAAAACTCACCGATGAACCCATTTGTCAATGGCACGGCAATACTTGATAGCAGCACGATAAAAAAGAAGATCGTGTAGATCGGCATTTTACCTGCTAATCCACCATAATTAGAAATCATTCGCGTGTGTGTACGCTCATAAATCATACCAATAAGAATGAAAAGCGCCCCCGTACTAATACCATGATTAAGCATTTGGTAAAGGGCTCCAGTTACACCTTGTTCGTTCAGAGCAAACATCCCTACAACCACATAACCCATGTGCGATACGGAAGAATAGGCAACCAACTTTTTTACATCGGGCTGAACCATAGCAACCCAAGCTCCATAAATTATGCCAATTGCACCAATGGAAAAGAAAACCCATGCATAATATTGCGCTGCCTGTGGGAAAATAGGAATCGCCCAGCGTATAAAACCATAGGTACCCATCTTCAACATGACCCCAGCTAAAATAACTGAGCCCGGAGTTGGCGCTTCAACGTGAGCATCAGGTAACCACGTGTGGAATGGAAAAACCGGCACCTTAATGGCGAAAGCGATAGCAAATGCAAAAAACATCAACGTCTGCGGACTAAAAAATTGCCCCTGTATGAATCGAATATCTAGCCTATAAAAATCAAGAATGCTCGCACTCATTTGGCCAGTCACTTCTTGTGTTACAATCATCAAGTAAATCAATGCCACCAGCATTAAGACCGAACCAAGCATCGTGTAAATGAAGAACTTAACAGTCGCATAGATTCGACGAGTTCCACCCCAAATACCAATGATGAAATACATAGGCACTAACGAAAGCTCCCAGAACAAATAGAAGAACACACCATCAAGAGCCAAAAAGGTTCCTAACATTGCCGTCTGTAGGACAAAGAGTGAAATATGAAAGCCCTTAACTCGATCTTCAATGGACTTCCAGCTTGCCAAAATTGTGACGGGCAAAAGAAATGTTGTTAACATCACTAACCAAAGAGAAATACCATCAACACCGAAGAAGTAACGAATTCCAAATCGCTCAATCCATAGATAGTTCTCTACTAGTTGTAACTTGGCAGAGCTCGCATCATATAAATGAAGCATAAACAAACTAAGCACAAACTCCAACATCCCAAATGCAAGAGCGAGAGGCCTAAGTGTTTTTTCGTTCGGCCAAATCAGCAAAATCAAACCAAAGACTATGGGTAAAAATACAATCGTAGATAATAACATTCTCTACCTCATCAAAATAAATGAAAGGAACGCGACCAATCCCAGAGCCATATACATTGCATACTGTTGGAGGTTTCCGTTTTGAATGGTTCTTGCCATACTTCCGGCGCCCTTCACTACGTCGGCACACCAGTGGGTGCAGCGATCAATGAACGACACGTCAACATAGAGCCAAAGATTTTCGCTGAACCAAACAAGCGGACGAATAATAACCGCATTGTAAAGTTCATCGACTCGATACTTATCAACAAGCAGCCGGTAAAAACCACCAAAAATCTTGGCTGCATTTTGTGGAACCGTCGAAGCCTTTGCATAAAAAGCAAATGCCATCGCTGCTGAAAGAGTAATTAAAACAACTGTGACTCCCATTAGAGTCCATTCAGTTTGAGCCTCTCCCTCAGCTATTCCGGGAATAACTTTAATCATTGGTTGTAACCAATGCTCCCAATAATTTTCTGGGTGCCCGGGAAGCACTTCGCCAATAACGTGAGGAATGCCAATCCATCCACCAACAACTGCTAAAACGGCCAATACTACCAAAGGTATTGTCATTAAGGCCGGAGACTCATGGGGGTGTACATCCTTAGGAACACGACTTTCTCCCCAAAATGTAAGGGCCATCAACCGTGTCATATAAAAAGCTGTCATCACCGCACCCAAGACTCCCGCTGCCCATAAAGCTGGGTGTCCCATCGGTGAATGAAATGACATCCACAAAATCTCATCCTTCGAGAAAAAGCCCGACAAGCCTGGAACGCCAAGAATTGCTAACCATCCCATTAAGAAAGTCGCATGAGTGATGGGCATATACTTTTTTAAACCACCCATCTTTTGAATATCTTGCTCTTCGTGCATGGCATGAATCACGCTACCAGAGCCCAAGAACATTAGTGCTTTGAAAAATGCGTGGGTCCTCAAGTGGAACATCGCTGCTCCAAACGCGCCAACTCCAACACCCAAGAACATATATCCAAGTTGTGAAACCGTTGAATATGCCAATACTTTTTTTATGTCGTTTTGAACAATACCGATTGATGCCGCAATAACAGCCGTAGCAGCGCCTATGATGGCAACAACCATTAGTGCATTGGGTGCAGCCATAAAGATCGGATTTAGGCGAACAATCATATACACACCGGCAGTAACCATTGTCGCGGCGTGGATTAATGCCGAAACTGGTGTAGGGCCTGCCATCGCATCAGGAAGCCAAACATAAAGTGGAATCTGAGCTGATTTTCCAGTTGCACCAATAAATAGTAACAAGCAAGCCACAGTAAGTGGATTCATCCAATCGGTGGTTGGAGTTGCAGGTGCCATTCCATTGAGTGAAGCAAAGTCGATAGTACCAAACTGGAGGAACAACAAAAACATACCTAAAATAAAGGCTGCATCACCAACTCTGTTTGTAACAAAAGCTTTCATCCCGGCTGCCGCTTTAGCATCGTCGGTAAACCAAAAGCCAATCAACAAATAAGAACAAAGGCCAACTCCCTCCCAGCCCGTGAACATCACAAGAAGGTTTCCGCCCAGTACTAAAAGTAACATATTGAAAACGAAAAGGTTCAAGTAAGCAAAGTACTTTGCCACCCCCTTATCGTGGTGCATGTACTCAATACTGAAGAGGTGAATCAAAGAGCCTACTCCAGTAATGATCAAAATCATGATTCCGCTTATTTGATCCACCACAAAAGAGAAATCGGCTTTAAAATTTCCAATCGAAAGCCAATTAAAAAAATTCGCGGTAATAATGCGTTTTTCTGGCCCTAATTCTGTAAGATTCAAGAATAAGATGACTGAACAGATAAAGCTCGTGAAAACAGCGATTGTTGCTATTGAGCCAGCAACAATGTGATTATGTTTACGAACTCTAAAGCCATTGATCAAAAAACCAACTAGGGGGGCTAATAAAAGGACTGCTATCAATGTTTTTTCATTCATAATTAACCCTTCAAATGCTCAAAAAATCTAATATTAATTTCTTTAAACCGTTTAAATATAGCAACTGCTATAGCCAAACCGACCGCGGCTTCAGCTGCAGCGATTGTCATCACGAAAAACACCATGATTTGTCCATTGATGTTTCCGGAGTATTTACTAAATGCTACAAATGTAAGATTGACTGCATTTAGCATCAGCTCAATACACATAAGGATCACTATTGTATTCTTGCGAAGCAAAACCCCAAGCATTCCCATCGAAAAAATAATTGCCGATAGAATAAGGTAATGCGCAAGACCAGGCTCTAATAAGGCTTCATTAAACATGTGTACCACCCTTGCTTCTTGCTAAAGCTACTGCTCCAACTGCAATCACCAGCAGGAGCACACCCAAAATCTCAAATCCAAAAATGTATTGAGTAAAAAGCAGCTTTCCTAAAACTTTTGTTGATTCAATTCCCGTTGCATTATTAGTGATTGCAGATTCTGGCGCCACTTTCATAATTTCAGAGGACATTGAAATTGCGCCGACAACTAAACCAGCCAGCATTCCCCCTAGTAGTAACTTGATGGCTCCCGTTAAGGTCCCCTGAGCAAAAGCCTTTTTCTCTTTAGAAAGGTCAAACAGCATAAGCACCATAACAAAAAGAACCATGACCGCGCCTGCATATACAATCAACTGTACGCCTGCCAGGAAGAAAGCTTTAAGTGTCGCAAACAGAGCAGCCACCGATACCATAGTCATTACAAGACACAGGGCTGAAAAAACAGGGTTAGCCATTACAACCACACCCAATGCCGAAATAAATGTTAATAATGCAAGAAACCAAAATAAAAATGCGTCTGGTGTCACGTCATCGCTCCTTTATGAGTGGGCAATCTGCAATACAATTGCAGTAATAATGGTGTTCGCCAAAGCCCATGGCAGCATCGTCTTCCATCCTAAATCCATTAATTGATCATAACGAAAGCGAGGCAAAGTCCACCTAACCCAAATGAAAAACCACAAGAGAAAAACTAACTTCAAGCTAAAAGAGATAAACAAAGTAATAGCCGTTAGAACGCTAACACCAGTTGTTCCATAATCTAAACTTGCAAAATAGTCTTGGATCATTTCAGGAGTAATCCATGGAATGTTATATCCACCGAGAAAGAGCGCAATGAACATTCCCGAACCAACCATCATATGGCCATATTCACCAATAAAAAATAGAAGCATTTTGAATCCACCGTATTCCACGTGGAAGCCTGCAACTAGTTCGGCCTCGCCCTCCGCCAAGTCAAACGGCAAGCGATTGCTCTCCGCAAAACAAGCCGTGAAAAAAATCAGTGCCCCAATGGGCTGATAAAAAATTCCCCAGTTAGGCAATAGTGCAAACGAAACCTGATTGCCAAGAAATTGAAAGGAGAGAGGTCCTGACTGAGCAGAAATGATTTCACTGAAGTTAAAGCTCCCATGTAGTAATAGCACTCCTACAATTGATAAGCCCAACGCCAACTCATAACTGATGATCTGGGCGCTCGCCCTTAATGCGCCCATCAAAGAGTATTTATTTCCAGAACCCCAACCGGCCATCAAAATTGAATACGCTGCGAGTGAAGAAATTCCTAAAACAAACACAATACCAACACCAATATCATAACCCTGAAAAAGGATTTTGTAGGGTCCCCAACTCTGACCAAATAATTCAAAGGTGCCAATCGAGAGCGGTGTTGATAGTGGAATTGCACACATTGCTACAGCTCCTGGAATCAAAGCCACAACAGGCGCCATATAATATAGTAACTTAATCCCTTTTGCCGGAACGAACTCTTCTTTGGTTAAAAACTTAACTGCGTCCGCCAAAAGTTGAAGAAGTCCTAATGCCCCCACCCGATTTGGACCTAGTCGGTTTTGGATAAATGCTGATCCTCTGCGTTCTGCCCACACCAAGATGGGTACGGCCTGAACCATCATCAAAAAGATGAGAACTAACTTAATGCAATTTATGCCAATTTCTACTGCGTCTGATCCCATTATTCCCACTCCAGTGCTTTGGACTTAACTTCCCAAAAAAGGCCAAAGATAAATACCGCTAAGAAAACACCCATGGCACCTAGCGAATACCATCCCATTGAATTTGCAGAAAAATCTTTGAACGTTAGTGCCCATGGATACATAAAGATAATTTCAATATCAAAGAGAATAAAAAGTATTGCCGTTAGGTAAAACTTTACTGAAATTTTCGTATCCTTTTTTTCGATTCCAGGAATACCACACTCGTAGGGAGAGCCCTTTACCTCTGTCGGATTTTTAATCCGGGATCCTACTCGGTTAGCAATAAAAAGGAGCAAAGCTCCAAAAATACTTATAAAGATGAATAAAAAGATGACTCCACCTAGAGGCACAAAACACTCCTTTATTTTTCGGAAAATCATCTTGTTATAAACAGGGTTTAGACTAAATCCAAGAATAATGTTCCGAAGAAAAAGGATCCGTGGCATGATCGCCGGCAATTATGAAGATTGGGTATTTGCATCCACATTTAGAATCAATACTTGAGCGCCAGTTTGCCTTGTCAAAAAAAACCATCGAAGTTGTTGGGACTAACTCTTCGTTGGCGCTCATTTTTTTATTAGCTCAGACCTACTCAAAGAAAATCAATGATTTACCTCATCTTGTAGTGACCTCTAGTTTAGAAGAAGCAGAGTCCTTTAAGCGTAAGTTCCACAGCTTTTATTGCCCAAAGCAAGTGCACATTCTTCCTTTTTATGACGTTTCTCCCTATTCGACTTTGGTTCCAAATGAATTCGTCACAAAACAGCGCTTGGGCTGGATCTATAATGCGAATGAGGCAAAGCCTGGAGATATTTTTGTCGCACCCGTTCAAGCTCTGCAGCAAAAAACATTGCCCTATAATGTGCTCCATCATTGCGCATTTAGAATTGAAGAGGGTTTTGAGGTAGGCGCTGATTTTTCCAAGCGGCTCGATAGTTTAGGATATCAATCGAGCCCTCTTGTTGAAGATCCGGGTCAGTACGCCATTAGAGGGGGAATTATTGATATTTTTTCCCCGGCTCACCAAGATCCGATTCGTATTGAACTCTTTGGGGATTTGATTGAATCAATTCGACTTTTTTCCAAGGATAGTCAAAGAACGATCAAAGTGCTAAGCCTGGCCCACATCATTCCGGCCCACGAAGTCCTCTATGATCAAGATACTATCGAAGAACTTCTTGAGCGATTTCGTGGTTCCACAGTTGCCCGCTCTATTCAGAAAGAAGACCTCGATGAAACTTTGCGAAGTCTGATTCGAAATCACTATTTTCCTGGCATAGATTTTATGCTTCCATTTTTTTATGAAAAATGTGTTTCGCCTCTGGAGCATTTTTCGAGTCCGCTTAATATTTGGTATCTTGATCTTATTGAAATCAGTCGCACGAGCGATTTGTTTATAGAAGAAATCAAACAGAGTTATAATAATTCTGAATCCCTCACGATTCGCCCCCAGTGGAGTGGCCTGTTTGAATCATTTGAACATTTGCAAATTCCTGTTGATAGCAGACGTATTCAATTCAACCGGATTTTGTTGAAAGATGCGAATGAAACAGAGGACTACGAACTCATCGAATATCAAGCCAGTCCAACTTCAGAGTTCGCCAACTTAGCACAAGGCCAGACTGTTGGTAGTGAGCCTTGGCTAAAAGTATTAGAATCTCGCCTATGCGCCTGGAAAAAAGATGGCTATTCGATTTTTGTTTTTGGAAGAAATCATCAGCAAAGTGATCGTTTAAAGTTTTTCTTGGAGAAGGCTAATCTAAAAGCGTTTGTTACGGCCGACGATGAATTTATGCTAGAGGACTGGTCGCTGCTACAGAAGCGCGATGAAGCACTCATTCATATTTTACCAAGTTATCTCGATGAAAGTTTGCGTTGGGTTGTTGAGAAGATCATCTTTCTAAGGGACGATGATTTTTTCGGTTCCAAATCGCGTTTAAAAAAGTCACAGAGTCAAAAAGAAATACAAAAGCAATTTGAACGCTTAAGTTTTGGTGATCTTAATCCTGGTGATTACGTTGTTCATATCAAGCATGGTGTTGGTAAATATGAAGGCCTCAAGGTTATGCCTGTTAATGGCATTGAGTCCGAATTTATACAGATTGCCTATAAAGACAAAGACAAATTGTATTTGCCCGTTTATCGAATTGGTCAGTTACAAAAGTACTCGAGTGGCATGACTTCAGTTGCTGTTGATAGACTCGGTGGAACCAGTTGGGAAAAGGCCAAGGTAAAAGTAAAAAATCACTTGCGGGATATCGCCAATGAGCTTTTGCAACTTTACGCTCAGCGCTCACAGGTACAACGTCCTCCCTTTGCTGAGCCAGATAAAGAGTTTGCTTCTTTTGAGGCTGGATTTCCTTATGATGAAACAGATGATCAGCTGCGCGCCATTAGCGATGTGATCAATGATTTAACGTCACCAAAGCCAATGGACCGACTTATCTGTGGCGATGTGGGTTTTGGAAAAACCGAGATTGCCATGCGTGCGGCTTTTGAAGTCGTTCACGATGGGCGCCAAGTTGCGGTCTTGGCACCAACAACTGTATTGAGCTTTCAACACTTTGAAACTTTTAAGAAACGTTTTAAAGGTTGGCCTATTGAAATCAGAGCTTTGAACCGCTTTGTTAGCCCTGCTGATGTAAAGAAAACTCTTGCGGAGGTTAAAGATGGAAAGGTCGATATATTGATAGGCACCCATCGAATTTTGTCGAAAGATGTAGCTTTCAAAAAATTAGGTTTACTCATCGTTGATGAGGAGCAAAAGTTTGGCGTGAACCATAAAGAACGTATTCGAAAATTGCGAGTAGCAGTTGATACCTTAACCTTGTCAGCGACTCCAATTCCTCGAACACTTAATATGAGCTTGGTGGGAATTAGAGATCTAAGTTTTATTAATACACCACCAGTGGACCGCCTTCCCACTCGAACCTATACTTGTAAATTTGACCAAGAAACGATTAGAAAAGCCATTACAGCCGAAGTCGCTCGTGGCGGACAAGTATATTTTATTCATAATCGTGTGCAGAGCATTTATGGTATTGCGGATGAACTTCGAAGCTTGCTTCCTGACGTACGCATTCGTGTAGGACACGGTCAAATGAATGAGGATGAACTCGAGCAAACCATGGTTGCCTTTTTTAGTCATGAAATTGATGTTCTTGTTTGTACCACCATTGTTGAATCTGGCGTCGACGTTGCTCGCGCTAATACTATTTTTGTTGATAATGCTCACCAACTTGGTTTGTCACAGCTCTATCAGTTGCGCGGCCGTGTTGGGCGCTCAAAACAGAGAGCCTATTGTTATTTGCTGGTCCCTAAAGGTAAAAACATTGATAAAGAAGCCCAAGAGCGACTTCGAGTTATTCAAGAAAATACGGCCCTCGGTAGTGGCCTGGTGGTGGCTCAACATGATCTGGAACTCAGGGGTGCCGGGAATATTCTCGGCGAGGAGCAGTCTGGAACCGTAGACCTGGTTGGTTATGAGCTATACATGGATTTACTCAATGAGACCTTAGCCGAAGCAAAAGGCGAGACTCCTCCTGATATGGAACTTGAACCCGAAATTAATTTGCGTATTCCAGCTCTCATTCCTGACACCTATATTGGTGATATCCGCCTACGTCTTTCCTACTACAAAGCTCTATCGAACATTAAGTCACAAGAGGATTTACTAGAACTCGAAGACGATATGAAAGATCAGTTTGGGGCAACGCCTGAACCAGTCATTAATCTTATGGGTATCATGTTGTTGAGGCTAAAATGCAAACAGCTTGGCATTCGTGACTTAACAACCGGGCCAAAAACACTATCTTTGATATTTACTGATAAAACACCCCTGCGAACTGAGGTGGTCATTCAGTTGGCTTTGAGAGAAAACAAGAAATATTCGCTTTCTCCAGACTCTCGTCTAGCTATTAGGATGAACCAAATTACCGTACCACGCATTTTTGAAGAGTTGGATTATCTTGAGCGTCTCATTTAGAGAAGCTAGTGCCTCTAAGTGAAATAAGTTCCTATGTATTTCAATAAAATACCTTTTTGGATTCCATAAATATTTTTTCCTCTGATTAAAAATGTCTTTCAGATAAACTATTTTTATGGAGACCGGCAAAGAAACTCGTACGAGTAAAAGCATCAGATTAACCCTAGAATCCATGAGCCACCTGAGGGAAAAAGCATCCCAGGCCTTTGCGCTCAGAAATGCACGCATTACACGATTGCAATCAACACTTCAACTTCAAGTCATCTCACTGACTGGCTCTATTGGGCTGGCCCTTTACCTTGGTTTTGCACTCGGGATTTCTCCACTATTCACATTCACCGCTACGCTATCAGTGGCTGTCTGGGTACTTAGACTAAAACTAAAGCTTATTCGTGTGGAAAAAGGTAAAATTGCAAAGGAGCCACCCATTGAGGTCGGAGAATTGATAGCCACCATTCGAAAGGGCCAGTACCAATTTTATAGGGTAAAGAAAAAATCAACTTTTCACTTTTATTTACTACCTCTTAAACAAAAAGACGTTTACGAGGGTTTAGATTTCAAAAGCAATGATGACCTTGACGGTAAAAATGAAAAAACCCTTTTTCTTCACAAAAAAAGGGTCTTCCAAAATTTTTATAAAGTGACAACCGCTCGAGAATTAACTGACGCACAAATTAGTGCTTAGTAAAATTCTCCATCTGTAAACGAGCCTTAGAATGAGCCGCCTTTTCTTGAATATGAGTCCAGGTTTCATCGTCCATTGTTTCACTGAGCATACGTTTTTCGGCCTGAGCCAAGTCTGCTTTTGCCGACTGATAATCGATTTCAGATGCGGATTCCACGGTTTCAGCTAATACGTTAACACCTTCAGGTGAAATATTGCAGTAACCCCAGCTAATGGACGCGGCCACTTCGCCTCCACCTTGTACTTTATAACGGACAATTCCTGGTACCAATGTCGTTATCATTGGCTGGTGACCAGGGAGAATGTTTAACTCTCCTCTATGCGCAGGAAGAGTAACTTCTGTCACATCCTGCCCGATCAATACTCTTTTTTCTGGTGTTACTAGCGTCAATTTCATAATGCCATCTTCTTAGCTTTTTCGATAACTTCTTCGATTGTACCAACCATATAAAATGCCTGTTCTGGAAGACCGTCGTATTTTCCTTCAAGAATTTCGCGGAACCCTTTAATGGTGTCTTTAATATCAACGTATTTACCAGCCATACCTGTGAATTGTTCAGCAACGAAGAAAGGCTGAGACAAAAATCTCTGCACTTTACGTGCTCTGTTCACAACAAGTTTATCTTCTTCGCTCAATTCATCCATACCAAGAATCGCAATGATATCTTGTAATTCACGGTATCTTTGAAGAAGTGCTTGAACATCACGAGCACACTTATAGTGTTCTTCGCCGACAATATCAGGAGCCAAAAGGCGTGATGTTGAACTCAATGGGTGAACTGCTGGGTAAATACCTAATGCCGCGATATCACGATCTAAGTTGGTGGTAGCATCTAAGTGGGTAAATGTTGTTGCTGGAGCGGGATCGGTATAGTCATCCGCAGGCACGTAAACCGCCTGTACGGAAGTGATAGATCCTTTTTTGGTTGATGTGATACGTTCTTGCAACGTACCCATTTCAGTACCCAATGTTGGCTGATAACCAACTGCCGAAGGAATTCGACCAAGTAACGCCGACACTTCAGCGCCAGCTTGAGTAAACCGGAAAATATTATCCACGAACAAAAGAACGTCTTGATTCTCTACGTCGCGGAAATACTCAGCAATAGTTAGTCCAGTTAAAGCAACACGAGCACGAGCTCCTGGTGGCTCATTCATCTGACCATAAACAAGAGCTGTCTTGTCGATAACGCCAGATTCTTTCATTTCCTTCCAAAGATCATTTCCTTCACGAGTACGCTCTCCCACACCGGCAAAAACAGAAAATCCGCCATGCTCAGCACCGATGTTACGGATAAGCTCCATGATCAAAACGGTTTTACCCACACCGGCTCCACCGAACAAACCGATCTTACCACCCTTTGCGTAGGGAGCTAGTAAGTCGATAACTTTGATTCCCGTCATCAGCATTTGAGTGGATGTTGCTTGTTCATCGAAAGTAGGAGCAGCACGATGGATAGGCCATTTTTCTTTTGCTTTCACTTCTCCAGCTTCATCAACGGGTTCTCCGATAACATTGATGATACGGCCAAGAACATCACGCCCAACAGGCGCCATAATCATATTGCCAGTAGAAACAGTCTTTTCACCACGAACAAGACCTTCTGTTGAGTCCATAGAAATTGTACGAACCACAGAGTCGCCAAGATGTTGAGCAACTTCTAAAACCAAATTGTATTCTTTTTCGTTGATCGCACGATTTGTTACACGCAAAGCCGTGTTGATTGGAGGAAGTTCCGCACCTTCAAACTCTACGTCCACAACGGGACCCATTACTTGTTTAATTTTTCCGTATAGCATTGTTCCTGCTCCTAGCCTTTAAGTGCTTCAGCACCACTGGTAATTTCAATAAGTTCTGTTGTAATTTTTTCTTGTCGAATTTTGTTGTATGTCAA
>CAZYOE010000076.1:0-22199 GCA_964648725.1 uncultured Pseudobdellovibrionaceae bacterium
AACCCGACCACCTTCCATACCCGTAGAAATAAAAAATGGTGTTTTTAGGGGTGTTTTATGCCGGAGCCTTTGAATGGATGACCTCACCTGATGAAGCTGTTCTGGGGCTTTGCAGTTTCGCCCCATCAAAATAACGCCACCAATATTGTTATTCACCAAGAAAGCTTCCTCATTGCTAGTCAACTCCGTGCCAGCAACACCCACAATAAACAATTGCCCGAGTTTTTCTCTTAACGTCACAAAACCTCCAAAATATTCTACTTCGATTTTGTTTGTATCCCCAAACCTCTACGAGCACCCTGCTTTCCCGGCTCATTGGTTTTAGGTGGAGTCTGCAACTCTAAACCATTCACAATTTTGGGTTTGTTGAGTTGCACCGCAGGATTTATTACAGGTGTTGGCGTGCCTGTAGCCATAATTGAAGTCGCCACGCCATTGCTTGCCGGGGCCAATGCATTGACTTTGCCTTCTGGGATATTACCGAAGAGAAGCTTTAAGTTGTCGGCGCTCACAGACAAACCTCCCATTGCTTGAGTTGGGTCCGCAGCTAACTCTAATGCTAACGCCCGCTGAGGATCGACCGTACCGATCATCTCGCCTTTGGCAGTTGTGTATGAAACAAACTGAGCTCCTTTAAAGTCATTAAGGATTTTATAAACCGGTAGGTTTTTATAAGTTTCTTCCGAAAGAACCGATGCTGTGCCTTTATAAATCTCACCATCCTCTTCAGCAACTGCCTGATACTCATATTTCGAATTAAGTTTTAACCCATTAGGATTTTTTAAAATCACATAAGCTAAAAAATTACTGAAAAATGCACCCTTTGGCAGAACTTTTTCCTTTTTAATAGTCTTTCCTTTTTCCGTGATAGAAAGTTTCAACTTTCCTTTTTCATTTCGGGCTTCAATAATTTTTGCGCCGGAGGGGCTCAAGGTGTTATAGGTGTAGCTCACCGGCTCCAGTGCTTCGTTGGCAAACGCTTTCAAACTTTCTGTGATGGAGCCGCCCATTTCGTTATACTTAATGATGCTAGTTGAAACAAAATTCTTATTAGCGGTATCAAACTCATACCGCTGAATAACGAATCCAAGAAACTCCCCGCCAAGGGTAATTTTTGAATAACCTTCAAAAAGCACTTGAGCGTTTGTAACGTTTGTAAACAAAACGATCAGTAATCCACTAAATAAACATAAATACTTCATTTTATTCCCGACTAATTGAATGGCTCTTCGCCTAGTTTGTCCTTTATTGGAATCCCAGTCAAAGAGCTTCTCACTGGTCTTGCGAATTCGAGGCAAACAAGCGATCATTAATATATGGGGATAAATCGCAATACTAAAGGCCAGGTGTCGATATTCTTGGTCTTTTTATTTCAAGTGCTCTTTGTATTTTTCGCGATGGTCGTTAACGTCGGCCTCCTGGTTTACTACAAAATTAATTTACAAAATTCCGTTGATTTAGCCGCCTATTATGCAGCCATGAAGCAAGCAGAAATGCTGAACACCATTGGGCATATTAATTATCAGTTGCGGCAGAATTGGAAGCTTGTTTCCTATCGTACTATGATTTTAGGTTCCCTCGGTCCTGATACCCATCCCGCACGGCCACGTGACTCCAGTGGCACATCCTTTAAACAGGCTCCCGCAGAAGTATTTTATGGAGCTCCTACTGGCCGCAAATATCCAGTCTTTTGTGTTACGATTGCAGAACTTTTTGCGAATGTGATAGGAACTGACGGCACTCTCTTAAATGAAGAAGATAACCAATGTAGAGTTGATACTAACCATCAACTAAGTGGATTTAAAATTCCGGATGTGATCTGGACCCTCCCTGGCTATAATGAAAAAATCCGCGATGGCGCTATTGCTCTCCAAAATAAATTTCTGAATGAGTTTGCCGGCGGGGGATTTCGAAATTACAATAATTTGGCAGCTTTTATCATCATGTTTAGAGCTGATAGTCTTAACAGACGTAAAGTGATTGGTGTGCTTGCAAATACAATGAGCCAAGATACTTCCAATTTTTTTGATCTAGATGGCGCGGGCGTAACCGACGGTGCTCGAAAAGTACTTCAAAAAAATCTTGCCGACCAAAATTCAAGTGGAATAACTATGAACCTTTACAACTCCCTGGCTAGCCCAGGGTGTGGTGGACCTAATAGCGACATTGAATTACTCCCAGGTTGGCTAAAGGAAGTAGAAGTCATGCCCTTGTTTGCCTATATGGATAGCGGCATTGATGATAATGTTTTTGACGGACCAGGCAAAGCCGGACAGGGGGTTAGATACATAGGATACGACCTTGACTCCATGCCCAGTGAGGCCGCAAAAATTCAAGGCTCCCCTGCTTTTGAGATCTTGAAGGGACTTAATGATCTAATGACTATCGGCGGCTTACCACAACATTCAGCAGGACGCTGGACAACAGCAATTGGAGTGGAAAAAAACCCTTGGTGTATGCCTTATGTTGGGATTAAAGCCTCAAGCAAGCCAAGACTTCCTTTTATGCCTGACCGATTTTCACCAACCCTCCAAGCAAAGACCTTCGCTAAGCCTTTTGGAAGCAGAATTGGCCCCTGGTTTGGGCGCACTTGGCCTGACCGAACTACCAACACGACTTCTGACAAAAATGTTAATGTAACTACTGATATGAGATTACCTCCGCGAATCTACGATGGCATGGTGACACCTCCTTTTAAGAGTCCAAATGACCTGGTCCGATTCACCCCTACTTATTCCAGATTTGTTGGAGATAACTTGAGTTTATTATCAGAACAAATTCGCTGGGCTTACGGCAAATTTTATTGGAGTACACCTTCACGTCATCCCTTTTGGACTGCCATGTGGAAACAACCCCTTATCGAAGCCTTTGACAAAAATAGGGCTGACAACTCACCCTTTTTTATGGGGCCAATGAGTGGTGATATTTTGGCTGACGCCTATCAACCAAAATTCTTTCCACCACTAGAGACCGCCGTTGCTATGCAGTTCGCAAGACAAATGCGTGCTTCTGAAATCGCAGCGATTGCTCCAGATTTGTTTGATGTGACCTACTACTCGATTGAACCTAGGTTCAATCAATACATATTGCCGCGATTGCAGAGATATATTCAGACCTTCAATTCGAAACGACCGCACCTCATGGTAAGGGGAGACTTCGGATGGAGACACCCCACATATCCGGGTGAACCCGGAGTTGCTGATGAATCAGCTAACGTCGAGATGCAAACGTCCCTCTTCAAAAGTCATCCTTTCTACTTGCAGACTCGCAATGAAATCTATCAAACCATCGCGGATCCAGCACAATACCTTACTTCTTGGGCTGAGACTTCGATTATCGACTACAACCCTGCTATGACATCCAATAAAATTGGGAACTGCAATAGCGGAGCAAGAGTTCCTGCTGGAACTGATCCTTGGACCCCTGGCGCTTGCGTGAGTGGCGGCCGTACCGGCTATTCGGTAAAATTAGTTTCAAAAAAGTTCCTGGAAAGCAGCATCCCCGACATTGGCGGCACTGGAGTGAGCGGTACCATCCTCAATCCCCCAGACCCCAGCTTTTAAAGCAGTATTATTTAGATTCTGCTGAAAAAGTATCAAATTCAAGCCCCCGCCCTCACAACGGGGGATTTAAATCTTATCTACAAACAACTTTTGTTGAATTACGATCATAGGCCTGAATAACCATGGCTTTTGCCACCTCCAGCACTTTATAACAGTTTTCACGCTCTTTGACTAATGGGAGCATTGCACATTCTGCTTTGCCATTGACTTCAATATTCGTCAGAGCTCGATTTTTTCTTATTAATGGACTTTCAATTTTTAGTCCGTCCTTTTGAAGTACATTGCAAGGTTTAACCACTTCTGGCCTTGCAGCCTCTTCTCCATGAGCAAAACCTGAAACAAATATCAAAACAAGTGTGATTAGAATTCCGTTTCTCATGACACCCTCCCCTCTTTATCTTTCAGCCTTATTGTGGACACAAAAAATTAAAGCATTGTGAGAGAGTTGTAATTTTATCTCAATATTTAGACGGATTATGGCGCTTTAATCAGAGGTCTTTTTTAGCAAAAGATCGAATGGTTGCTACTCCTGGCAAAACCAGCCAAAGGCTCATAGCTGCTGTAGCTAATCCATACCCTCTCCAAGAAACTAAAATTTCTTTGGTCAAGGCCCCGGTATGTCCTAGCAATAGAGCTTGATCAAAATACATCAGCTGAACCACCCGGCTCAGTGAAATCGGGTTTAGAGCCGCAAAAGTTCCCGCGACTAAGTCCATGGGGCTTTCTCTAAAAACAACCAGTAGAACCAATAACAAACCGTCATGCAATAACGCTAAATAGACCCATATGCCGAGAGCAAGACCAATTCCTTTAAGGCGATCATTCATTTTAGCAGCCACAAAAAGTGCCACTCCGACAAAAACAAATGTTAAAATAATCGTATCACTCAAGAGAAGCCACAAACCCGATGGCCATCGCAATTTAAATAAAAAGGGTATCACTACTCCCAACACAACCGCCATTGCCAAGGCTCCCGACAAGGCAAAGTACCTACTCAATAAAACTGTTCGCCTCGAAATCGGTTGAGTGAGCAGTAAAACCGTGAACCTTTCATTATAATACCAATGGAGAGTCGAGAATATCAAAGTGACCAATGGCACCATTACAGGAAGAATCAATGCCAAACTGACTAAAACCTTATTGAGATCACTGGTCAGATAAGAAAGGCCCGCGGTCAAAAGTGCTATGACAATAACATAACCAAAGATCCAACGACTTCTTAAAACATTCTTTATTTCAAATTTTAAAACTCGGAATAAACTCATACTCGCTCCATCCAGCGTACAACAGCGTCTTCAAGACTTTGCGATTGAATTTCAGCGAGTATGGCTTTTAAATCCCCTTGGAGAGAAATCTTGCCCTCTAACATGAACAAAAACCGATCGGCCAATTGTTCCATTTCCACCAAAACATGCGACACCAGTATCACTAGTTTGCCCCGCCGTGCCTCTTCGCGAATTAATTTTTTAAAAGGTACCAATATAAGTGGATCCAATCCAACGGTCGGCTCATCAAAAATCAAAATAGGATTATCAAAGCTCATTGCACATACAGCTCCCACTCGTTGCTTCATTCCCCCTGAGAGTTCACCGAAAGGTCGGTTTAAAACTTTATCCAGCGCAAATATTTTTAATAACTCTTCCTTACGAACGGGCAATTGTTGTCTAGTTTCACTGAGCAAATCGAGCAGTTCTCGTAATGTCATGTTTTCTGGAAAATCTGGATTTTGAGGAAGATATCCTATATTTGAGCGGTACTCCCAATTTTTTGCGCAATTGATATCTTTAACCGTCACTTCGCCAGAGTCAGGTATTACTAGGCCTAAAATTGATTTGATCAAGGTGGTTTTGCCGCATCCATTGGGACCAACCAAGCCATAAACATAGCCTGGATTAAGTTCTAGCGTGGTATTCTGCAGGGCCGTTATGGCGCCAAATGTTTTGCTCACATTTTTAATTTTAATCATGGGCGACTCCAGTATTTTCTATCCAACTACTCATTAGTGGCTCTTCATCTTTTAGCCCTTCTGGAGTTAGTTCGGGTAAAGCTCTTTCGACAAAGTCCAAAAGATCAAAAAGAAAACTCCCTATCAGGTAAAAAGATGAATCGACGCTTTCCACCACCACCGAAGACAAACTCACAGGTCTAAACGGAATATCTCCCATGCCATCGTGATTTAAGTCATATCCAGCATACTTGGACCAATAGTTGTTATTAAATGAATTCCAACTCATACTTGAATTAGTGGTGACATCAAAAGAGTTGGCTACATAGTTGTTTTTTTCAAACTCATTGCTTTCGCAGTTTCCCATGATTCTTAAACCATAACCATTGGAATCAAAAAAGTTACCAATAAATTTATTTCGATTTGAACCTTCCATGTAAATAGCAACGGTGTTGTCACGGAAATGATTGTGAGAGATTTGACTGGAAACAATATCTTTCAGCAACAACCCATAAGACGCATTTCCTTTATTTTGTGAGTATTCATTGTTTTGCATTATGATGCCTTGTGAATACATAATGGCAACACCCGATCCATTTTCAGAAAAACGATTCATTTGTGAGTCGGTGCTATTGCTAAACATAAAATGCAGACCATAGCGGAGATTCCGAAAAACCACATTCTTAAGAATCTTTGAGCTTTTTACAAATTCAAGATAAATGCCATCGCGGTGGCCCACGATTTCATTTTGTTCAATAAAATGTTCGGAGCCGGTCCAAACATGAATACCATTTCCCCCACTTGCCTCATCTTTAGCCTGGCCTTTGAACTTGTTGCCGACGACATGGCAGCGATGGGATTTTTCTAAGTAGACTCCATAAGTCGTATTTATAAAAGTATTGCCGCTAATTTCGCAGCCTTCAGACTCAATCACTCGAAGGCCAGCGAGTTCTGAGGTAAAACTCACACCCGTATCTTTAAAAATAAAACCGCTGACCTTTACGTCTTTAGACTTAAACACAACCATGATTTGTTGATGGTTTTGACCATCTAATACCGGGCTATTCACACCCACAAGTGTGAGTGGCTTCTTGATAATAATGGTATTCTCCCGATAAACGCCTGGACCAATTTTGATGATTGCCCCATTGGGTGCAGAATCGATAGCCTTCTGAATGGACGTCAACTCACATTGAGCGCAAACCCTAATCTCTTCGGCAAGAAGAGAATGAGATATTCCCAAATAACTTAGCCATAATACTATTTGAATTTTCCAGCTGAAAGCTCGGCCGAAAGTTGTTCCCATTTCATTGATCCTTGTAGGCTAAGTGCTTTAACCATTTCATTGTAACCCGGCAACTGCGCAAGCTCTCCAATCGCATGAACCGCAATAATTCCTGCTCCCATGGGACTGCGCAAAGTGGAAATATTCACAAAAAAAGCTTCTTCAGAACTTATCCACTGGTCCTTGTGAATTGCATCTACAAAGAAAATTTTCTGGCTGCTCTCAGGGTGGGTTTTGAGATAATTATGCAGGCAATTCACAGAATCGAATAAATGCAGCTTGCCTTTTTTGGTAACAATTTGGGCGCCGAATCGCTGGTCGGATATGACCATATGACAATTTTCACAAACATCTTTACCATAGATAATCAGCTGCGGTTTCTGTTCTGTAGTACACGCACTGATCATCAAAAAAAATCCCAGCAGAAAAAACACTCGCAAATGATTCAAACTCACTTAGTAGCTCTCTTTCTGGGCGACTTAATAAATGTAACGACTGAAGTTCCTGTGGCAATTATTACTGTTAGCATCATTGACCAACCAGCGAGGCCAGGATAAGACGTTGCGACAATATTTAAAAATGTTTTTTCACCAAAAAGTGGTGGTTGATAAGCCATGTCATCCATTTTAATGGCGGCATCTGGATTTAACTCGTGACCAAAGCGATATTCCCAAGCCCAGAAGTCATAGAGGGCCAGTAAACTAAATGCTAACAATCCAGCGGTCCAAATATATAAAAGCGGACGCCTATTAATCAAACTTGTGAGCAAACCAAATACAAGGAGCACAGCAAAGAAAACTGGGAAGTATTTGAGCTCTGCAAACGAAGCCTCATTAATCGGCATCATTCCAATGTAATGATTTAAAATGTTAATAGTCTGTAGATCACCAGTAAGCTTCGAAGTCCAAATTTGCATCGAAAGACCTTCCGGATATTGAGGTGCCCACAAGGATATCCTCCAAAGAGGAAACAAAAAAGAGAGTCCCAGTAATGCACTCCCAACAGCTATAAGTAGTCGATTCAATTTAGTCATAAAAACTCCTTAGTTCTTCTAAGAAGGAGGCCGAAAAATCAGCCTCCTCGTTAATCAAAATTCATTACAGGTCAATATTCAAACCAGATTGCAGTTTAACTTTTGATCCTGCTGGAGAGACCCTGATATATCCCTGCATTTCTTGGTGTAGAGCAGAACAGAAATCTGTACAGTAGAATGGAAAAATTCCGGGAGCAGTCGGAACCCACTTAAATGTCTGAGTTTCACCAGGCATTAACAGAAGTTCGGCATTATTAGCTCCGATGACAGTAAAGCCGTGCGGAATATCCCAGTCTTGCTCAAGATTAGTCACGTGGAAGTAAACAATGTCTCCAACTTTAACGCCTTCGATATTATCTGGTGCGAAGTGGGAACGAATCGAAGCCATATAAACGTGAACATTATTACCATCTCGAACGACGCGTGAATCCTTTTCACTTCGTACAGCATATTTATGCTTGTTTTCTTCAAGCTTAAAAATCTTAGTCTGATGTTTTTTGATCAAACTGGCTTCAATAGCTTGCGCATAGTGCGGCTCACCAATGGTTGGGAAATCCAGAAGTATTTCCATTTTCTTTCCAGAGATATCAATAAGCTGCGCTGCTTGATTAAGTTCAGGACCGGTTGGTAGGTAGCGATCCTTAGTAATTTTATTCATCGCTAAAACATATTTACCCCAAGGTTTCATTGTGTTTCCGCCAGGAATCATCAAGTGACCAAGAGAGTAGAAAGTCGAAGCCCGATCTGCAACTTCCCAAGTTCCAAATTTCCATTTAACTACTTCAGAGCTCACAAAGCATGAAGTATAACCATACCCTTGACCATCAAACTCTGTGTGAAGTGGTCCAAGGCATGGTTTTTTGACTTCGCCTGCTAGTACAGAGGCGTAATCCAAAATTTTTATCCCTTCAAAATCACCGGCAAATTTTCCACCTTCGATGGCTGATTTAATTTTAGCAAATGAGTATACTGTAATTTGGGCCGCAAGCTTACCACTACCCACGATGTACTCACCAGTTGGATCAACATCGGAACCGTGTGGTGATTTCGCAATTGGGATGTAGTATATAGAACCCGGACAACTTTCCGGAGTGAGTGTTTTTACACTTTGTAGTTTTTCAGATTTGGCCGAATGGGTCTCATCGCTATAAGTGCTGCGGTTATAATTAACCCGAACCTCTTTCGCTTTTCCTGAGGCCGCACACTGTTCTAAAGATTTCCAGTTTACCGCGGCCAAAAAGTCTTTATCATTTTTAGAAGCATTTACTTCTAACAATGAGTGGGCTTTTTCACTATTGTAACTTGTGAAAAAACACCAGCCGTGTGAGGGGCCTTTCCCACAATGAGCCAAGTCATAATCAATCCCTGGCACAAACACTTGAAAGGCAATGCTCATCTTACCAGATTGCGGATCAACTTTGACAAAACTAATACTGGCTTTGAAGTCCTTGACGTCCTTAATCGCAATGTCCTTATTAGGAATTGGCACCGCGAAACGAGTTGATGCAACTAAATATTCGCTATTCATAGTTCCATAGGGCGATCCGTGGTTACCACCTGAGTTTGGAATTTCAATAATCTCTGCTGTTCTAAATGTAGAAAGGTCGATTCTTGCTATTCTAGGTGTGTTGTTGGCGTTGATAAAAAGCCAACGCCCATCGGACTTCCCTTCTGTTTGTGACAACCAAGGGTGATGCGAATCGTCCCAAGGGATGAATCCGCGAGATGTTTCTAACATGGGCTTGGTCTCTTCAGAAAAGCCATAACCATTTTCGGGATTAATCGCAAAAACTGGGACGACTTTTAACAAACGACCTGACGGCAAACCATAGACTGAAACCTGCCCACTGAACCCGCCCGACAGAAATGCATAAAAATCGTCATGCTTTCCTGGTGGCACATAAACTTTTTCAGCCGCATCAGCAGCAACTGCAATTTTTGGCATTTGGCCCTCAGCTTTTGGTCCATTTAACAATGCCATCGATCCTACCGCCATAAAACTAAGGGCTGATAGAACCCATTTTCCATTTATTGTTTTCATTTAACAACCTCCGCGTTGATTTAAACTGTATATGACTGGGATCATAACCATGATACCGATCATCACCTATGATCGAAATCATAAGACCTACAGGAGGATTGAATGTCACTTAAAACGCTTAAAAATCAAATCATGTTAATGACAGTAGCAACTGGATTGGGACTAAATGTACTCAATGCGGCAACGACTGATTTACCCAAAGGAGTGGGCCCAGTCACTGAGTTAAAACTTGACCCACTCGACACAAAGCTAGCAACAAAAGGTAAGGAACTTTTTGTCAGTAAGTGTTCCGCTTGTCACAAAATGGAAGAGCGTTATGTGGGCCCCGCTTTAAAGGGAATAACTTCACGCCGTAGCCCTGAGTGGGTGATGAATATGATTATGAATCCACAAGAAATGACTCAAAAAGACCCGGAAGCACAAAAACTCTTGGAAGAATATTTAATGCAAATGACTTTTCAAAATGTCACCCAGCCAGAAACTCGCTCGATTCTAGAGTACTTCCGTCATTACGATGAAAAAGGTGAAATTGCGGCTGATGCTAAACCCGCAATAGATAAAAAGGGTAAAACCAAAGAGACAAAGAAAACCAAATAAAAGGAGTTTAAAGTGAAAACATTTTTAGTTTCAATACTATCAATTTTGCTTGTATACAGTGGTACTGCAGATGCGGCAAAGAAGGCAGCCGTCAAGGAACCAGAAATAAAAATTCCCATCATAAAAATGGATGGTGCTGACGGCAAGGATATCGTTGAGGTTGCTGTAGGTTCTAAAGATCATACAAGCCTTGTTGCTGCCGTGAAGGCTGCAGGCTTGGTGGAAACACTTACTGGTCCTGGCCCGTACACTGTATTTGCACCAACTGACGCCGCCTTTGCTAAAGTCCCAAAGGCCACGATTGATAAATTGTTTAAGCCAGAAAGCAAAGCTGACTTAAAGGCCCTTCTCGAACACCACACTGCTGCGCCCGCTTATAAAGTGGAAGTCTTGGCTGGCCTTACGGATTTAGATATGGTTGATGGGCTTAAGTTAAAAGTGACGAAAAAGGATGGAAAGCTCTATGTAGATGACATTGAAATCAAGGCGGCGATCGCTGCCAAGAATGGGGTCGTTTATGTAGTGGATACGGTTTTACTCCCAAAGTAGATTCTACTGAAAAAGGCCAACTTCTGCGTTGGCTACGCTTCATCTCTCACTCAACGTAGGGGAACTACGCCTCGTTCGATTTGAAGCTTGCCGCCTTGAAGTTGGCAGTTTTTCAGCAGGATCAACTCTACTCTCCGGCCTACAATCACGGAATTGAAATTTTTCTCGCAGATTTTTATGTAACCTACTTTTGTTTATTTATACATTTTTGTTTTCGACAGTGACAATTTCCTCCGTTAGACTACTTTTATATCAATTGATAATAATATTGCTAAAAAAGTGGTCCATATCGTGATCATCGCTGGACTCTATTACGGTGCGGCGCGCCTTGGTTTATTATTTGCGATTCCGCCCGGCTTTGCCACGCCTCTTTGGCCTCCATCAGGTATCTCTGCAGTTTATCTGTTTATTTATGGTATTGAGCTTTGGCCCGGAGTTTTTATTGGGTCCTTACTTTCTAATCTACATGAATTTCAGTCTTTAAAGGTTCTATTGTTGCCCTTCTCTATAGCCACCGGAAGTACAATCTATTTGTACTGGGTGGTAAAGCTGCTGCATCAGAAATTTGATTTGAAAAATTTTTTCATGCTCTCGAGGAAAACACTAGTTGCCACACTTTGGGTTGGGCCGATTGCGGCGTTACTAAGTTCGGTTTGGGGATCTGGGGTACTATTGCTTTTTGATAAGATAACTTGGGCTGAGGCACCATTCACTTGGCTTAATTGGTGGATGGGGGATATGGCAGGAATCTTAGTCTTCTTTCCTCTCTGTTTGCTTGGGACGCACGAATACAAAGCCTTTCGCGGGCAACTCATTAAATTGGTGATTATCCCGTTAATGATTTCTATCTTACTTTGTCTCGGTGTTTTTCTGTTTTCCCAACGAAGTGTGAGCGAAAATGGCACAATGATGAGCTGGTTTATTTTAGTTTTTTCATTGGCTGTCACCGGCCTATTAGAAATTTTACTTCTATCGATTGTTTTACGAAATATTCAAATTGAAACGCTGGTCCAGGAAAAAACCCTTCATTTGCAGCTCACTAATCAGCAACTTCAAAAGGCTTTGCGAGCCAAATCGGAGTTCTTGGCCAATGTGAGCCACGAGGTGCGAACGCCACTTAATTCCATTTTGGGTAAGGCTCAGGTTTTATCTGAAACTTCTTTGGATGAAGATCAAAAAAAATATCTTGAGATTTTTAATCGTTCAGGCTCAGCACTTCTTGCTCTCATTAATGATATCCTTGATTGGTCAAAACTTGAGTCTCATAAAATTGAAATTGTTAGCGAACCTTTTGTTTTGAGGGAACTGCTCAATGAAGTGATTGAGCTGTTTGACCCACAAGCTGAAGTTAAAGGAATTAGGCTTAACCTGTCAGTAGCTCCGGAAATAGTAGGAAACTATCTCGGTGATCCAGCACGAACTAAACAAATCTTGATAAATTTAGTGGGCAATGCAATTAAGTTTACAGACAAGGGGCAGATTGATATCCATGTTTTAAAAAACACCACTATCCTACCAGGGACACTTCTATTCGAAATTCAAGACACTGGAATTGGAATCACTGAAGGACAAGCCAATAACTTATTTACTATTTTCACACAGGCCGACTCCTCCATTACCAAACGTTACGGAGGGACGGGCCTTGGTTTGGCTATTTCTAAAAAGCTTGTCGAACTTATGAATGGTCGAATTGCAGTAAAAAGTGAGTTCGGCAAGGGAAGTCTTTTTTACTTCACTATCGATTGCCCAATGTTTCATGGCACCATAGAGAATTCAACACCGGCACAATAACCTTTGCCGAGTTTTCCAGCTAAGTGGAGAGTCCTTTTAGTGGATGACTCGGAAGAAAATCGAATCTTGGTCAGAATGTTTTTAAAGAAATATGACTTCGAAATTATCGATGCCGAGAATGGAAAAGTGGCCTTGGACTACGTAAACAAAAGCCCTTTTCATATGATTTTTATGGATCTGCAAATGCCGGTATTGGATGGATTCTCGGCCATCAGTGAAATCAGGAAACTTGAGCTGACCCTGAAACGCTCGCCAAGCATCATCATTGCACTGACAGCCCACACCACTGATGAGGATCGTGCGAAGGCTTTTAGGGCTGGTTGCAATGAGTATCTCACTAAACCTCTGCAAAAAATGAAGTTGATAGCTTGTATTGATTCCTTTTGCAAAGAACACCCAACGCCAGTTAGGCAGTATAATGTTATTTAGGAGCCTGGTCTTACCAGCCAAATCCTAATAAACTTGAGTTTAGCTTTTCGATCCTCTTTTAACTTTTTCGATGACTCTATTTTCTAAATCCTTCTGTTTCTTTTCATCAACAGCCTTTGACTTTGAACTCAAGAGCTTCATAAAGCCAAGCTTCAATAGTTCAAGCTGCTTTGCATACCTACTGCGGTGACGACACATCATTAAGTGAAGTCGTAGTTCAATAAGATACGAACTTAAAGATCCGTTCTCAAACTGACATCAACTTTTTTTCTAAGGTTCTTCTCATGTCCTCCGTTTCATTTCAAACCCTTCTCTGAAATTCGATGGGCCATAAGTTCATAAAAAGATTCGTGACTGATCAGAAAAGACCCAAAAGTTGAAAATAAGGCAGAAAGCATCATCGGAAATACCGAAGAATGACGATCGGTCATCTCTAACACTATAACAAAGGAAGTGATGGGTGCTTTGGTCACACCATTTAAAAAGCCAATCATCCCGACCAGTCCCAAAAGAGACCGCATTTCAGGATCAATAAATTGAGCAAGAAAACCTCCCAATGTGGCACCGGCCGACAACGATGGCGCAAAAATACCACCCGCAATCCCTGTCATTGAAGAGAGGAGCGGAGAAAAGAATCGAAATAGAACCTCATTCCACGGAACCGACGAGTTCTCATACAATATAAAATGGATACTTTCTTTGCCTGAAAAAATATTCCGAAACCCAAACTCATGAAAACCAATAGCCAGGAACACCCCGACCAACAGTAGCACTCCCAACTGAAAACGGAGACTTAAACCTCGACGCCATTCGATGAGTTTAAATAAAATATTTGAAAATAGTCCCCCCATAATACCCGATACAAAACCCACCACCACGGTCGCGACAACAAATTTAAAGTTCACCATACTCATTACTTTGGGGAATCCCAGGTAAAGATAATTTCCCATAAATAGCTGGGCCGTGAATCCCGCTATCAATACGGACATCAAAAGTACTGTCTTATAGCTCTTAATATGATCATAGGAGAGTTCTTCAATGGCATAGACTATTCCACCTATTGGAGTGTTAAAAGCCGCCGCGAGCCCCCCTGCTGACCCTGCTAAAATCATTTGATTTCGTTTTACGGAGATTTTAAATTTTTCACAGAGTTTATTTAAGAAATAGCCCACCGATGCGGAAATCTGAATCGAAGGTCCCTCCCGTCCAATTGCAGCACCCGAAAACACAGCTAAAAGAGAAGAAGTTATTTTTATAATTATGACTCTGATACCCAACAACTTAGGAATCATTCCGGTGTTTTTTTCGGAGATGCAAACCATGACTTGGGGAATGCCGCTTCCGGTAGAGCCAGGAGAGATTTTCCGAATAAGCAAAAAACTCAAGAGAAGCAACAAAGGCCCAACGCCAAATATCGCATAGGAATTGTTTAGATAAAATTCGAAAGCCAGCTTTTCTACTCGTGAAAAAAGAATTGCGTAAATACAACAAATGAGGCCAGAAAAAAAGCCAACAGCTATGAATGCAGTGTGTTCGTAGAATCCTTGCGAATAATTTAAATTTTTAGCTCGCTGATAAATTCCATCAAACATGATCAATAACCTCAATTAGAGAATCTAAATTCTTAAATGCGGTATTCTTCACATGAATGGATTGAGGATACACGGAAAAAGAAAGACGAGAATTCCTAAAAAGGCAAATATCATTTTCGCCATTACCGATAGAGCTGATTTTCAAAGCCGACGGATCAGAGGATGTCTTTAAATGATGAAGAAAATTAGATTTACAGAGTCGATGTTCCTTGCATCCCTCTTCGAGCTTCATAAATGGGGAAATGATGATTTCTCCGGTCGCTAAACCCTTTTTGAACTGGAGTAGATGAGCTACGGCAAAATCGGCAAATACTCTTTTTCGAACAATCTCCGAAGCAAAAAAGTAGGAATCAGTGATAACTCCTACCTGAAAACCCCTCTGCCTTAAAGCAATTACTGTTTCCTGAGCCTGGGGCTTTAGGGGAATCACTTTTGCAATATTCTCAAATTTATATTTTGGTACTCCTGCCAGCACCTTAGCCATCATTTCAGTTCTATAAACAGGATCCAATTGTTGATTACCTAAAAGGCCCTTTAATTCAGAGCGACGTCCGACGTAATGAGCCAAATATTCTACAAAACTAACATCAAGCAAAATCCCATCCATATCAAATAAAACCAAGGGTTTTTCTTGCTGAATCTTCTGAAGGAGTCTGCAATATTGAACACCTGCTACTCTTTCGATTTCGCAAGATTCGCCGATATGAGTGGGATGAAGTTTCCGGCATTTTGCGGCCCTCTCTAAAATAGTTCTGACGATTTGATACGACATCTTCGAAATTGATTCGAGAGACTGGTGATCGTGGTCAAAGTATCCAATCGCCACTTCTTTAACACGAGCGCCAAGTTGATATACATCAATCAAAACTCCAATATCTACACCATAATCATTTTCAAATCGTATCTTTTTTAGGAATACTCTTTTCGCGGCAATGATTCCACCAAGGGGCCGCTCGAACTCAAAAAGTTCAGGAAAGAACGTCTTAAGAAGAGGTTTAGCCGTAAGTGCGGCTACTCTTCCTGCCGCACGATGAAATTTTCCTTTTACGAAATCAGCTGAGTTGTTGATAAGTAGCTCCACCATACTATCGACGAGATCCTCGCAAATGTACTTCGCTACTTGGTAAAACCAAGCTATCACCAAGGGCCGCCATCATACTTTTTAAATTTTTGCCACTAAACTGTTGAACTTCGTGATGAGGCCTAGATGTGATCAAATTAACCGGTAATTGAAAGGTCTCAAAGGGCGAATGCTTTCTTAATTTCTCATTCGATATAAATAACTCGAATTGATCTTGACCTAAATGATCTGAGATTTCAGCATGGGGTTTAGAGATTACTTGAAAAAAACGACTCATAGATCGATTCTGTTTAAATAATTTCCCAATGACTTCGGCAATAAACGGTCTATCAATTTGATCCGAGACCAGCACGCGATAAGACGCAGCTCGTTCTTCTTTCTCTTCCACATAGTTCAAGATTTCTTCTGCATTTTTGAATAATTCTACTGACTTCTCAAAAAGAACCCTCCCTTTTGGGGTTAACTCAAGAGCACGGCTTGAACGAGTAAAAATCTCAAATCTCAATTCCTCTTCGAAAATTTTAAGTTGCTGGCTCAGAGAGGGCTGACTTATTCCTAAAATTTCAGCTGCTTTAGTCACTTGTTTGAATTGAGCACAGACAAAAAAATAATTTAGTCTATTTAAATTAACCATATCTTTACCCTATACTGTCGTAACAAATATAATGTTTACCTATATATTGAATTATGGCAACATTCTCGCATGCTGCTTACCGATAACACTCAAAAACTAAAGATTTTAGTGGTAATTGCTCACCCGAATGATGAGAGCCTGTGATTTTTTGGAGGCCTCAATCAATTAGGTCGTCTTCATGATATAAGTATATTTATCTTGACCTATTGGCGCTCCTAAACTCAGTCGTTATTGACAGGCGAATTGCGCCTGACATTATATATTTCCTGAAAAAATTCTTAGAGGATTTGCTATTTCTAAAAAAGACTTTCGAACTTCATCGTTTTTTCGTTCGGCCCTGCGAATAGTTATGCGTTTTAGCGGCGTACAAAAGCCAACTCCCTCATCTATTGAAATAAAGCTGTTTACGAAAGCATTGAGCATCTTTATGCAGAGGTACGATGGAGCAAAACAATTAATTAAAACTATATCGGGAATCTCATCCAAATGTTTTTATTAGAAGGGCGAAATTCTTCTCGAAGCTAATGAATGATCTGAAAAGCTCCGGTGCTGGGGAGAGGTGATGATGTTAAAATCAACACCGCGTTCCCGAAATCCTTCTCCCAGTATCGACAGTTGATCCATAACCGTATGATCAATAAATTGAGCTTTAGTAAGATCGACCGTTACATTTTTAGGAGATTCTAAAAAGTCCAAGAGATGAGCTCTAAGGGCAAGGGAGTTACTAAAAACAAGTGGCGAATGGAATTTAATAGTTACGCCATCAGTGTTAGCTTGCGTTTCGATCTTGGGTTTAAATAAACTTTTGATATTTACACCCATGACCATCGCTATGGAAAATTCCACGATTAAACCAGAAAAAATACCCACTAATAAGTCAGTGTATAAGGTCATTGCTAAGGTCGCGGCAAAAGCTAATATGTGATCTGGACCCACTTTGAAAGCGTGTCTAAATTGAGAAGGATGAGCCAAGCGCCAACCAACTACTATAAGTATTGCTGCGAGTGAGGCCAAAGGAATCTCATTGAGAATTTGGGGAAAACATATCGCGAAAACTAGAATAAAGACTCCGTGGAAAAAGTTCGCTTTGATGCTTTGGGCTCCATTTGAGATGTTTGCTGAACTTCGCACGATCTCAGTGATGATGGGTAATCCACCAATGAGTCCACACAAAATGTTGCAAAGTCCCTTTGACCACAAGTCACGATTCAAATCAGTCTGGCGTTTCAGAGGGTCTATTTTATCGACGGCATAGGCACTGAGGGTAGATTCCAAGCTCGCTACAAGTGTCAGAGCAAAAATCATTCTCCAACTGTCGAACGTAAAGATTTTTGAAAAGTCAGGCTGAATCAAACTCGATACGATATTTTGTGGTACATGCAACAGAAAACTAGAATCTGTTTTAAATCTGAGGTTGCCAATGGTAACTAGGTGACTGGTATGAAAATCTAAATAGTTCGAAATTAAAACTCCAATTAGAATTGCGACTAATGGCGCCGGCAAATATCTCATAAATTTAAGCTTACTGAATTCTTGAAGTTTTTGAAAACCTAAATACCCAATCAAAGTTGCAAGCCCAACTGCCGTCGTACCAGGATTTAGGTTTTTAAGACCCGCGGGTATCTCTAAAAGGAGTCCTATGATGTTCTTTGATTGGGGCAATACTCCGAGACCAACATGAATTTGTTTGACTAGAATAATCACACCGATGGCACCCAACATTCCATGAATCACGGAACTAGGAAAAGCTAATCCGAGCCGAGCCCACCCAAGCAAACCAAATAACACTTGAATGACCCCAGCCACGACGACTACTGCCAGGGTGTACTTAAATCCTAACTCAGGTTCACCCTGACCCAGCAGCTGCACAGAGCTTAAGACAATAACTATCAACCCTGCCGCAGGGCCGTTGATATTGATATTACCGCCACCTAAAAACGAACCAATAATTCCTCCGATAATTGCAGCTATCAATCCTGCTGATGGTGGAGCACCAGAGGCAATTGCGATTCCGACAGAGAGCGGTATGGCAATAAGACACAACACAAAACCAGCATTCAGGTCCGCTTTCCAAGCTTTTTGTTCTTTTGGAATTGAATTCATATTTTCACCCCGAATACTTTCTGTTTTCTAGGCTAAGTAGATTCTGCTGAAAAAGGCCAACTTCTGCGTTGGCTTCGCTTCATCTCTCACTCAACGTAGGGGAACTACGCCTCATTCGATTTGAAGCTTGCCTCCTTGAATTTGGCTCTTTTTCAGCAGAATCTAAGTAGAGCTATTTGAACTTTTTTGAATTTTAGCTCTTGTTCTAATATCAGCCACTTTGAGATGGAAATAAAATATATAAAATATCCGAGTTCTATCTATTTTATATATATGTTAAATACTTTTAATCTGTACCAAAAATAGGGCTTTTTAAAAGTTAACCCTTTGAATTTATTTGTTTCCCACAACGAACATCGATACTGTGGTCCAATGGAACGACTAAATCATCATCATCTTTATATTTTTTGGACTTTAGCCAAACAAGGAACTTTTTCAGACACGGCAGAAGTACTCTCGATCGCGCAATCTGCGGTCACCGTGCAAATTAAAAGTCTGGAGAATATTTTGGGTCTTGAACTGCTGGATCGGAGCAATCGCAGAAAACCAATACTTACGGAGGCCGGAAAAAAAGTTCTTGAGTACGCTGATTCCATTTTTGAAGCCAGTACAGAACTGTTGAAATGGGCGAAGCAGATCGATCCATCCAAAAGGCAAACTATTCGTATTGGCGCACTCTCTGGACTTTCTCGAAACTTTCAATTTGAATTTCTCAAGCCCATTGTTAGCAAGGTGGATATTAAAATTGAGATTACCACTGGCGATCAGGAAAAACTGGTAAAATTGTTGCGCGACCACTCACTCGATTTGATTCTGTCTTCGCATAATATTCATTCTGAAGGCAAATCCACGTTTCATGCGCATGTCCTAACAAGGTCTCCATTGGTTTTTGTGATTGCAACAACAAGCATCAGAAAAAAAATGACACTTCGTGAAGTGTTATCACAAAAATCACTTTATATTCCCGGACACAATATTGAAGCTCGACCCGAGCTTGATGCTCTTTTTGAAAGGCTTCGCATTTCACCTAAGATTCTCGGTGAAATTGACGATGTCGCATTATTACGTATCTTTGCATTGAGATCAGGGGAAGTTGTGGTTTTGCCAGTTATGGGAGTCAAAGATGATATTGGCGCTAAGGTTTTACGCGTGATAGGAAAAGCCGATGGCATAGAACAAAAGTTTTATGCGATTACTCGTCAACGAAAATTTCCTAACCCCGTTATTGAAAAGCTCATTGAAACCATCAGAGAAAAATTTTAATGAGCCCACTCGATTGAGCAATACGCTCAAGTGTAACAACTTAAGCAAACTTGGACAATCAGATTATGATCTAGCGCATGCCTACGCGCGTATAGACCAAAAAACAAATTAAATAGTTTTAATTAACTCATTTTTCGTTTTTGGAGGGAATTATTGGCACAAGAGTGTTAAAGGAATTTAGACTTTTTGAATTTTTCTTTGTAAAGATAGTTTTTTTAAAAAAGACTGAAAACAATTTCAGGAAACCTCAGCAAAGGATAAAGCAATGAATAGAAAACATTTCGCAAATCTCTGTTTGTTGACGATCTTTTCATGTACGGCGATTAGTTGTTCACAAGAGAAGATTCGTAACTCAGAACTGTTGTCCAACTCCGAACATGAAAACAATCCTAATCTCGGTGTAGATAGCGACGATTCCATCCCAATTGTCACCTTAGATTCAAACAATCAAATCGTTGAGACCAAAGTCACCAAAGATATTTATGTGGCCCAAAACTTTGCCGCTGCTTCTGATATTCATGACTCCATTTTGCCTGCCCTTGATAAGGCTGAAGAAAGCGGCAAGCCGTCGAGCTGGAATCTGCGGGCGATTGGAGTGGGCATAGGAATCACAGCTGAGGTTGGCGTGGGACCAGTAGGGGTAGGGTTTCTTCCCAAAATGCGATTGATTTTTGCAAATCATTCTAACCCGCTTCCACCACCACTCTTATTGTAGGGGAATTCAATCATGAAAAATTTTTTACTAGTAATAGCGAGTCTTATTCAAATCGGATATTTGGCACCGGCTGCTGCTGACGTTAAATCCAATCAACTTCCTCGGGATTGGTATTTGAGCCCTGAAGACCAATCTCCGCAAAAGATGGGAATACATACCATCAAAGAACACGAAGAAAATAAGAAATTTCCGAAATTTCTAGAACGTGTTTATAACGCCAATCTCGAGGCAATGGATAAGCTTCCTGAAAGAAAAAATCCTCCAACATCAAACAATTCACAATTGCCGAACCATGCGCCATGGCACTTAGAGGCCTTTACGACCGAGTTGGCCGTTTATGCCAAAGGCCTTGTGGGGGTGCTCACCATGAAAGGCCAACCAGCCGTACAAGTTTATTGGAGAAGACAGGGGCCAAAACCAGAAGAGATTCTGAATCAACCCCCACAGACTCAGGCTGATGCAGTTGTGACTCATGAGTTTGATGGAGATATTTCAGACCATGCTTTAGGAAAAGAAATGGAGCCGATGATACAATCGGCGCTAGCAACGGGTAAGATTAAAGATGAGTCGGAATTTCGTAAGCAAATTTTGATTGCGGCACAAGAGTTTCGTTTTGTTTCTAGCGGTCTCGATAGTGCTCCACAATTAAAGTGGTTCTTAGGATGGTTTCGTTTTGATTTTATCGTTGGAGCGAGCGGCAAGATCTACGCTGCACCTTTGGTGACTGTAGGTGGAGATTTGCGACTGCGTTTTGATTGGCATCGTCATATGCGGAAAGTGCCAACTGGTGCAAGGCCTCAACCGTTAAAACCCAAAGGGGTACATATCTTAGCCCAGGATCTTGATAAGTTTCGCAAAGACCTTCAGGATTTTACTATCGGCATGCAAAAAGACCTAGAGTACGCTCTTGCTAAAGAGCCAGCGACAAAAGGAATGCAGGCCTACGCATTTAAAGTGTCCTTAGGAATGTCTGCGAATGGAACCATTGGTGTTGCCAAGGGAAATGTCGGAGTTTTTGGTCACATGAATTTTATCAATAATACTCCCGTGCCAAAAGTTTTTCCCGTAGCACCAAAGGTAGCTAACCTGGAAGTCGAGGAACAGGATTTGCCGCCGCTCATTGTGATTGAAAAATACCCGTCTGAGCAACATCTGCAATTTTCTGATCTAAACCTGATCGCCTACTCCCTCAGTAAAGATAAAAAAGAAGCGCACTTCAAAGTGGATCGCAAGGCTTTCAGAAAGGGACTAATGCGAGCAGTTCAAATGGGTCAGTTTTTTGCAAAAGTAGGGCAGAGCAAAGATCCGCGCAAATGGAAAGTCTTTCAGTTGAAAACTGGTTTTGATTTGTCACTATCCGGAATTTTAGATCTTGTGACTATTGGTGGAACTGCCGGCGCAGAAATGGCCTTTTTTAACATGAATTTTTAATGACTAGGGATCGGGGGACAAAATGAGATTATTAATTGCATTTGTTTTTGCTGGAATGATTTTTGGACAGACATCAGCCCAAGCCAAAGCGAATCCCAAACTACAGAATTATTTTGAGAGTGAGATTCTCAAAATAAACAATTCTGT
>CAZYOE010000077.1:0-2155 GCA_964648725.1 uncultured Pseudobdellovibrionaceae bacterium
TCGTTCAATCTGAAGCTTGGCGCCTTGAATTTGGTTCTTTTTCAGCAGAATCTAAATACTATCTGTCTGATTGCACTAATAATAAATTTTATTTGCTCATCTCGGGCTTTTGCTTATGGTGACCTTGAAACTCATGTTGAAGCCATTGAGCAAGGCGTCGAAAGCAAATAAGTAACCTTTAAGGTCAAAATAGCAATAGTTTAGACAATCATTAGCGTAAAAGCGCCACTTTATTTAGCTATGGGCCTGGCACAGCACTGGCAACAACACCTATTTCGAACAGACGTTTCTTGCCCGTTAGAGGTTACCTATGAATAAAAGCGCGTTACTGATCCTTATTTCTTTTATTTCTTTGGCTGCTGGAATAGCGAAAGCCTGTGATGTCACCCCTATCAATGATGATAATGTTCTCGTTGGTGACCGAATGTACTCTATCAGCGATAACACCTACCTCGAAGCTTCAAATTACATCAATCACTCCCTCTCTGTTCTGGATAAAGAAGGGAAAGAAACCCACCGTCTCAGTCCCATGCTATTGACCGCCCAAAGAGGAAAAGTGATTGCCGAGTATAAAATCGAGGACCTTACCCTTAAAAGCAGCAACCAAGTGACTGTCAGTAAAAAAGGTGGAACTACCTGTGGCTGGAAGGATGGAAAAGTAATTGTAGAAAATAAGTTGCCAAAGAATCTCTGGAAGGGTGATGTTGAGGTCATGTCACTCAGCTTCGTTAAAGAAACTAAGAAAATTATTTTAGAAGTCAAAGAAACCTGTGACCGTGGTGAATACTCTATCGACTTTCTTGACTCAACCAAAGAAAAATCAAAAGATCAGCTTTACTTTAAAGTCTCTCGGACTCCTATTGCTCCGGGAATCTGTAAGCCAGAATTTTCTGAAACCGTGCGCATTGTTGCAGGTCTCCCCCTGGAAGTTCTGAAACCAAAAACGACAATGGTAGTGATTGGCGCCACTGGCACATCAAGCACCGCTGTCATTGAGTAGACTTCAATAACCTCATGAGCTTTATATTTCGCCCGTAAATATCCGGGCGAAAATGGATCGTCATATCGTCTTCAACCCATGTCGTCCAATAAACGATATAAATTGGCATAGGATTTTTAAGTTCAATTTTTACATTATTTCCCGAATCGAGGGTGGATTCCAATCGAAAAGAAGTCCAAACGCGATCGCCTCGAAGCAGGTTCTTTGCGAGAGCCACTGGCATTTCAAGACGAATACACCCCGAACTAAAAGTTCTGACGGGTTTATCAAATAGCTCTTTGGCTGGGGTATCATGAAGGTAAATTCCAAAGGCGTTTGGCAACCAAAACTTGATGCGTCCTAGTGCATTTAGTGGGCCCGCCTCTTGAACTATATTAAAATTAAATGAGTCTTCATTTAATTTTCGCCAATCAAATTTAAGGGGATCAATCTCAGCACCTCTTGAAAATTGAAAAATCTTGAAACCCTTTTTAACAAGGGCCCCTGGGTTTGTTCGTAGTTTTGGCAATAAGTCCTTCAGGGCCAGTTTACGAGGCACAAACCACTTTGGATTGGTTTCGATAAAACGAATATTGCTCTGAAAAGAGGGAGTCTTTCTAAATTCCTGACCGACAACAACATTCATTGCCAGAGTCAATTTATCAGCTTCATAGAGAAATAGTTTGAAATCGGCGATATTCACGCTGATAAAACGTGGCGATAAAGCTCTTGGCATCCATCGCCATCGCTCTAAATTCGCTCTTATTTGCCCTATTCGTTCTTCAATCCCGACATTCAATTCACTAATAGTAACGCCATCTAATTTCCCGGTAGGATCGAGACCATGGCGCGCTTGAAAATTCCGAAGCGCCATTTCAAGATTGCTATCAAAGAGATCTCGTTTTTCCATCTGCGGAATCCTTACGGCATCCTGACTCGCTTGAAGTCGCGCCCGCAATATCGAAATGAATTTTGAATTCTTATCCCCTTTTTGTAGTCGTAAATTCTTCGGAATCACAGGCCAAGAAGACTTATTTAAATGATGTTTATAAAACTCCAACATTTCTCTAAGACGTAAGTATTGTTTAGACTGCGGAGCTTGTTCTTCGATAAACCGCCGAATATCTCCCTTAATTACCAATTCGAGCCACACTTCCCCCAACAAATCAATAGTTC
>CAZYOE010000077.1:2165-21944 GCA_964648725.1 uncultured Pseudobdellovibrionaceae bacterium
AACTCTTGGATCGACACGACCATAGCGCAATTGCAGGTAAGCTCGCAGAAAATCGCAGGTCAGAACGATTTCTAGTTCAGCGAGGACTTCAGTGGTTCTTTCGGACCAACGCTGGGGATCAATGGGAAAAGCCCGAACCGTTTTCTTAATCAATATTGGCGACTGAAACTCTTCCACATTGAGACCATGAGTTTCTAGGTTTTGCAGGGTTATGGATAAATCAATCGCGGATCTTCGAAGAATTCGTCCGTGTATCCAAACAGAATTAAAATTATTAGTGGAATAAATGCGTTTTACATAGTTCTGCACTTCACCGCTCACACCATGCAACCGAAACCACTGTTCTGATTCAATGTGATTGCGCACAATTTTCTGTAGACTTTCCTTGATGGCCGAAAGTTTTTCCTCACTGTCATCATGCTTTGAGAAAAAATAAGGAAAGGCGATGGCGATACTTACAACCACAATGAGACAAACCTGAACAAAGTGCTTGATCCTGAACGACATCATATTTGATATCTACCAATAGTAGCTCCCTTGATGAAGGCGAGGCCGCAAAACAAAGAAAAAATAAACCAAACCACAAAAGGCGCCACCTAAGTGGGCTCCATGACCAATAGGAAGTCCTCCCCCTTCTGCTTGTGCGAATAGACCCCATAAATCTAAACCAGAAAATATAAGCGCCCCAATTAAAGCCGGCACTGGAATAATTCCAAATAGAAGCATAATTTGCTTTGGAAACAATAACGAAAACACCATGACCAAGCCCGAGATGGCTCCTGATGCTCCAAGAGCCGGAACTTCAGGCTTCCCTAGTATAAAAGCCGAAACAAGCGCGTGACTTAAGGAACTCAAAATTCCTGCCGCCAGATAAAACTTCAAAAACGCTTTCGCTCCTAAAACACGCTCAAGGATAGGCCCAAAATTATTTAGGACAAACATGTTTAACAAAATATGTATTAATGAAATGTGTGAAAAAACCGAAGTCAATAGCACCCAAAATCGTCCATCGACCAGTGCTTCCCAACTTACTAAAAAATTTTGAAACATGAATGAATCTTCAAAATTTCCGCCATCGCTGGTGTGCCACAAAATAAATACCATCACATTCATCCAGATAATGACCTTAACATAAGACACTCTAGGCATCGAGCTCTCCACGGCGATCTCGTTCTGAACGATGCGTAATACTCCATAATTTAGCAATCTGAGGTTCATCAAGAGTTTCAACTTCGAGGAGTTTCGCAGCTGCTAATTCGATAAACTTTCGATTCATTGTTAGTGAGTCAGTTGCAGACTTAAAGGCATTTTCAAGGATGGCTTTAACTTCAAGGTCCATCTCACGAGCGGTCGCCTCACTGACTTGAGGTGCTTGCACATCAAAATGCGACTGCAACATTGGCGCCCGTTTCAAATCAAAACTTTCGAGCCCCAAGGTTTGACTCATTCCAAATTGTACCACCATTGATCTGGCGATATCACTCGCTTTTGCTAAATCATCGGCAGCTCCTGTTGAGACCTTTGAAAATATGAGCGCCTCTGCGGCTCGGCCACCTAAAAGTACAGAAATTTTATTGATCAACTCTTGTTCATCAAGCAAGTAACGATCTTCGAGAGGCCTTTGTATAGTATACCCAAGAGCACTAAAGCCCCGAGGAATGATGCTAATTTTTTGAATCTTCTCGGGGACCTTCAGCGCCAATGCGACAGTAGCGTGTCCCAATTCGTGATAAGCAACTCGCCTTTTTTCTTCCGCACTCATGACTTTTGTTTTTTTCTGTAGCCCCGCTACGATGCGTTCAATGGCTTCTGCAAAATCTTTTTCCGCTACACTATCGGCATTTCTTCGCGTGGCTACTATCGCCGCTTCATTCACAAGATTTGCCAGGTCAGCCCCTGAAAACCCCGATGTCATTGAAGCAATTCTACGCAAATCCACAGTGGTGTCTAACTTTATTTTTTTAACATGAACTCCTAGAATTTCAGTTCGACCTTCGTAATCGGGATTGCCTAATAATATTTGTCGATCAAACCGGCCCGCCCTCAACAATGCTGGATCCAATACCTCCGGACGGTTGGTTGCCGCGAGAATCATCACTCCCTCTGAAGTGTCGAATCCATCCATCTCCGCCAGTAATTGGTTCAAAGTCTGCTCTTTTTCATCGTTGGCACCCGAACCTACGTAGCCCAGGGCCCTCGATCGCCCAAGAGCATCGATTTCATCTATAAACAAAATACATGGAGCTTCTTTACGAGCTTGTTCAAATAAATCTCGCACCCTCGCTGCCCCAAGCCCCACAAACATTTCTACAAATTCTGAGCCATTGATTGAAAAAAAGGGGACTTTAGCCTCGCCAGCAACCGCTCGAGCCAAAAGGGTTTTTCCCGTCCCCGGAGGCCCAACCAATAAAACTCCTTTAGGAGCTCGCCCGCCCAAACGGCTATAACGTTTTGGATCTTGCAAAAAATTAACAATTTCAAATAATTCTTCTTTAGCCTCTTCGATGCCCGCCACATCCGCAAATGTCGTTTTAATGTCTGTTTCGAGAGTTGTTTTTACTTTTGATTTAGTCATTGAAAGAAGACTCGTTGGTGCATTTCCCATTTTTTTTGAAATGAAGGACCATAAAAAGTAAAAGAAAACTAGTGGCAAAAGCCACGAAAGTATAAATCCAATTATCGGATTTTTAGCTTCCACATTTATAGCTACTTTTTTTTCATAAAGCTTATCCACTAAACGATCATCTTTGGCAGCAACGGTCAGAAATTGGATGGGTTTGTTATCGGCAAGAGTGTTGAATTCCCCATAGATCTTGTCATCTGTAATCATAACTGACTTCACTTCGCCTGCATCAATCTTCTGGAGAAATTCACTATAAGGAATTGTTTTCACAGCTGAAGAAGAAAGAAAGTACACATTCATCAGATAAATGACTAAGGCACTTAAGGCAAAGACGCCCCAATTTACCCTGGCATCCTGAGTCCGTTTTGGTTGAGCTTGATCTTCTTTCATCGCACCACCACCTTGTCTCTTGAATAACACATCACTGGATGCACCCCTAAGACGGAAGTTGGTATTCCCAGGACTTTGGGACACTAGGCCCCATAAACAACTCTTGCTTTAAAGCGCCTGACGGCATCGACCTTTGTAATTATTAAAACTTCTTTTATAAACCTATAAATTCGCTTGCCGATAGAATTAACAGATTAACTTAAATGCTCCCAAAAAAGGAGTTCATCACATGTTAAAAGTAATTGCAAATGCAGGTTTATTAATGCCCTCTTCATTGGCTATGACGATCAATCCACTCAAAGCATCTGCGGCAAAAATTAAAGCTGCTACAGAGGGAGTTGAAGCTGATCGAAATGCTGCCGCTGACAAAGCCTCTAACATGATTTCAGCCGTTGATGAAAAATCAAATTCGACAAAGTCAGAAGTTCAAAAACATAATGAACATACGAAACAATTTTCAGAAAAGATCCTAACCATCGATAATTTAGCCCTAGAAAAAATGCACTTTTTCTGAGCTAAAAGGTAACATCCTCCTCTAAATTTCCCGAAATTCATCAATCTGTTGTTTTTCTTTTCAGCATCCTATAAGGATTATGAAATCCAACGGAATTTCAACCATATAGGTCCATTGTGCGTTGGGAAAGGATGTATTATGTCACAAAAATTATCTGAAGTTGTAAAACCAGGAGTTGCTACTGGAGATGATGTTCAAAAGATCTTTTCATTCTGCAAAGCTAACAAATGCGCTTTACCTGGGGTTAACGTTATAAACACCGATTCAATCAACGCTGTGATGGAAGCTGCCGCAAAAGCGAAATCGCCTGTGATCGTTCAATTTTCTAATGGTGGAGCCCAGTTTGTTGCTGGTAAAGGGCTCAAGCTTGCAGGACAGCAGGCAAGTATTCTTGGTGCTGCTTGTGGTGCTGAGTACTTACATACCATGGCCCAGCATTATGGAATCCCGGTTATCGTTCACACCGATCATGCGGCAAAAAAACTTCTTCCGTGGATTGATGGTTTGCTCGACTTAGGCGAAAAGCATATGGAAAAGACCGGTAAACCTCTCTTTAGCTCTCATATGCTAGATCTCTCAGAAGAAAGCCTCAATGAAAACATAGAAACTTGCGCGAAGTACCTCGGACGAATGAATAAGCTAGGCATGACTCTTGAAATTGAACTCGGTTGCACTGGTGGCGAAGAAGATGGCGTGGATAATACCGGTCTTGAGAATTCTGCCCTCTATACTCAACCAGAAGACGTCGCTTATGCCTACGATGTTTTAAGCCGCATCAGCCCTCGTTTTACTATCGCGGCCTCTTTCGGAAACGTTCATGGTGTATATGCTCCGGGTAACGTAAAACTCACTCCAAAAATTTTAGATAACTCTCAAAAATATTTAACTGATAAGTTAGGCATTCCAAAAAATGCTTTGAATTTTGTATTCCATGGTGGATCAGGCTCGAGCCCAGAAGAAATTAAAGAGGCCATTAGCTATGGTGTTGTGAAAATGAATATCGATACCGATACACAGTGGGCGACATGGAATGGTGTTCGTGAATACTATTTGAAAAACCAAGGTTACCTCCAAGGTCAAATCGGAAATCCTGAAGGCGCAGATAAACCAAATAAGAAGTACTATGATCCTCGCGTTTGGGTTCGAGCTGGCCAAGCAGGAATGATTGCTCGTCTTGAACAAGCATTTTCTGAACTGAATTCAACGAATATTTACTAGTCCCATAGTATAGCACCCACTGGCATGCCTGTTGTTCAAGGGTTTTTAGCCACTGCACTGACAGTGGCTACAAGACTTTACTATCTGTTCATTCTCCATTACTAAAATCGCGCCTAGGTCATAGTCGGACATAACTTCCAGAGCCCTACCAATGGTATCGTGAGGCTGAACACTATTTCTACCCACCATTTAACAATTTGAGACCAATTCCTATGGCTAAAGTTTGGACAGATGGAGAAATGATGTACTAAGTTTTCACATCGAGGCATTTAAACAGTTATTGTAGATATTTTTTATATTCCCTCTATAATAAAAAAACTCGGTAAAGGGGAATATTATGAACAATTCATACTTAAAAATGCGAATCACTTCCAAACTCAAAGTTAGAATGTTGAAAGAATTGTTTTTAATTATAGCGACCTTTTTCACATTCGCCAGTCATGCCCAACGGAGAATTGATGCCTATAGGATTGATGCACCAAGAATCAATCAATTTGTTATGGGATCTAATGAAGTTGAGTTGTTTCGTGGCGATCTTTCTTGCGAGTTTGCAGATGCCTGCATTTTTAGATCGGCTGGTTTCGGTGTAACAATCAATTATCAAAACCCTAATCCGGCCTACCAAAATGCCCCGCCTGTCTTAAAATTAGAAATCTGGGAGGGAAATGTCCGTCGTGAAGTACTAGATTTTTCGCTTCCCGCCGAATCTAGCACTGTTGTGGGTGGAAGGACATTGCTAAACCAACTCAGTATTACGCCAAGCTCAAACGTCTATGTTAAGTACATAGCTACCACTAAAGCTCTTGGGTCTGGTATCAACTGGCCAACCTTTGTACAAGTTTTGCCCAAGTATGGAATTGGATTGGAATCTATAGATAAACAAAATCCTCCTGCTGTGCCAAATCTTAATATTTTTACTTTTGATGCAAAAAATAACTCCTATAATACTGAAGTACAAATAACCAAGAGAACGGACTCGAGTTATTTGGATGGACTCGAAATTGCCTATTTCTCCGTTAGAAACCGCCGGATCAAAGTTGATGTTGATATGACAAAATTCAAAAAAATCATCTCTTATGACACTCCGACTACGTCTAATCACAATGTATACTCTTTGTCGGGCGTTGGAGCTCTAGCAAGGTTTAGTGTTCAATACCCGAGTTCGGGTTACTATCGAACTGAGTTTAAAGGTATTGATCAAGAGAAAAAAGAGAGTGCCTTAGCTGCAAAAACAGTAAAGCATTTGGCCTTTAGAGCACCCACAACATTAGTACCTTCAGTCAATGGTACTACAAGACAGATAAGTATCACTTGGACGAAACCTAAAAAGTATACTGATGGATCAATTATTAGTTCAAGCTCTAGCAAGGGTTACCTTATTTATCTGCGAAATCCGACAACCAAAAAAGTTCTATTTAGTTATAATGCCTTGGGTTATAATACCCAGTCATTTGTAACACCAAATGCTATTACCATTGGAAGCTACGAACTTTTAGTTTGCGGTTGGTCTACAGAAATGGCCGAAGGCACTTGTGGCACTTCGAGTGTAGTCAATGTAAAGTAAGACGTTCAGTAATCAGACAAGCCTAAACCTCTCAGTTTTTATGAAGTTGCCTAAATGAGCATGGCCAATGTCCAGCAAAAGCTTATATGTAGAATGGGGTTTAATAACTGTCGATACGTCTACCTTAAGAATACCGCACATCAGGATTGAGGCCGTCGATATGCAATAGCAGCTTAGGGCGAATCTTAATAACTCAAGCAGCGGGTACTGTTGAGAATATTGACACTCCCATTATCAACCCGAGTGATGGCTGCTCGCCCGAAGCATCCTGACTTCAATTTCCTAGTGCAGCCATTGAATCCTAATTCAATTGAAAAGTTTAATTTGATTGAAGTGTTCTCTGACACGTTCTCGGTATTCGTAAACTTTCTACGAATTCGCTAGCCTTGTTTTGCAGATGGATCAACCCAAGGTGTTGTCGGAAGAGTTGGTTAAATTTTTCAGGACTCGTGTATTCTGAATAAATATTCAGTCGCCCTAGCGACGCGACTACATGTCTTAGTTCTGGTGCTAAATGAACAACAACATTGGCTCTTCCAGGTGCCGCTTGCACGGACTTTTGAAATTCATTCAGTATGATCAATAGGCGTTCCTGAGGAGCGGAAGCAGAGATTAGTTGTTTATGAATATCCGCTGAAAGCAAGGTATTTTTAAATTGCATTTCAAAGTCGTCGAAGGCAACGGACCCATTTCTGATCTGTATTTCCGACGTCGAGCTCGAGCTTTTAAATGATTTTAACTCGAATAGTTCGCGAGCCAGCTGCGTTAATCGTTTCACGTTGACTGGATTCATTTCTGACGCCCCTAACGTACTTAGGAGTGATTTAATCAAATTCATTTTAGCAGTTGGCACTACCTGTAACTGCGCATAATCTATCCTGACTAATCTATTTTTGTCAGCATCGAAAAGCCAATTTCCGGGATGACCGTCTGGATCGAAAATCCCTTTCTCAAATAGGGCCTTAAATTCAGCTTCCAAAATCCACTCACTCACTCTTGCCTGCAGTACTGGAGCCAAATCAAAAAAACGTGTATTGGGGACATAGTCAAAAATAGTGACACTGTCTTGAAGTTCCTTTGGAATATATGTTTGTAAGTCAAACAGTGGCGACGCGACCTCGATCTCAATCCCACCAACAAACGGCTTCGATTTTTGATAGGCTGATTTGGCTTTTTTATATAGGGACCGCATCTTTCGAGCGTCGATTTCGGGGGATTGATATTGAAGTCCATCAAACGAATGACGTCTGGCTTCATCCAGTAACAGTGCTGCTCGTTGCACTTCTAGATCTGGATCTTGGCTCATCTGCTTGACAACTTCTATCCAAATTTGATTCTCGGATTGGATCTTTTCAACAACGTGATCGCGTCTCATTTGCAAAATAACTGTTCGTTCCTGATGTGTATTTGGATCGCGCAACTTGGCTAGTTCGGCAATATTAAGCGACCCACTTCCGACGATAGGTCCTACATACTCAATAGGATGCAATTTCTCGCCAAAGAGTTCGGTCAATCTCGCGAACAAATGGTCACGGTCGGGCTTTTCTGGCCGATCAAAAATATTATCCAATTCACTCTCTTGATCTGACGATAACAGTCCGCTTGTTCTCAAAAACTGGCCAGCCCTTACTCCAAAAGGGCCTAATGCCCTCAACAAATGACTAAGGCCCGAATTAGTATTCTGAGTTTCAGAACGAAGAGAAAAGAATCTCGCGAGAACGGCCATTTGCTCCGAAGCTGGCAAAGTCGACATATAAACAGAATATATTTTGTTGACGATCGTATTTTTGGCATAGTCTCCCAGTACAAGTTGATTCAGACGGTCCTTGTAAGTTGGGTCACTGAGGAGTCCCGAATGGCTGTCAAGGAGCGGTTGCAGGGCATATGTCTTGATGTCCAGATTAAGCCCTAGAAACTGACGACGCGCCTGCCAAAGTTTTTCAGGCGTGTGTAAAAAAGAATTCTGTTCTAAAGCGTGGATTTTCGGAGGTGTCGATGTGAGGCCAGTAAGAAACTGCAGAAGTTCCCATCTTTCCTGGTTGTTTGCCAAAAACGAGTCCATCGCCTGAGCTCCATCGACAAAGTACAAAGATTTCGATGTCATCCAATTCTGTTTATTTAGTTTAAATTCAGAGATCAACGCAGACTCCGACTTGGTGATAACTAACTTTTCTTCAAGATAATGTACCAATTCATGGGTTATTTCGTTAGGGTCGTCAAAGATTGCTTTCAGATAAACAAAAATGTTGTGCAGTAATGGCCTCACTTCGTTGGGCTTTGGTTTCGAAACCAACCCCACACGAAGGGCCTCAGCTTGCTTTTCGATAGCGAACCGTGATTCGATTTGCCAGCGAGCAAACTGAAGAGCCGTCTCCTTAAAATGGAAATACATAAACTTTAGTTGTTCATTATTCGATTCCTGCCAAAACTGCTTCCCCTGTAAATACGTGTGCCACCCTGATATTTCTTTGGCTCGTTTGAGTAATGCGGATAGAACACTATCTGACTCAGGACTAGAACCTTCTAACTCGATTGTCGCGACCCATAACTGCAGTAGTTCATAGGCAGTTAACGATGAAAATGTCGAGACCTCTTTTATTAACTTCCTAGGGCTAAAGCCTCGAAAAACCATTTTGGCGGTATCTTTTGAACTCCTTTTTGTGTTCTCCGTTGTGGATATTAAGCCCGATGAAAATGCAAAATAGGCGTTCACATACCAACGAATCTTTCCTTCTACTTGAGAGGGCAAGAGGGGCTGAATGAGATTGGGGACGGAGAAAGTATTCATATAGGTGTGAAAGGTTGATAAAGTTTCTCTAGTAAACTTCGGCAGAACTTGAATAAGAGCGTCTCTGGACTTGAGCTCAGACTTCTGGCGTAGTTCTTCCGCTAATTTACGCTGAAGACTTCTGAGAAATTTCTTTTTTATGTTTAAATGGGCGTAGCGAATAAAATAGTTTAAAACCCTCATTTTAATTGGATCAGGAGGGGATCCTTTTTCATATTCATCGACCAAACCACTCAGGTATTTCAGAAAGAGAGGTGGATAAGTCTCCGCCTTTGAACTAAATTCTGAATTCATATTGATAAATTCAAAAATTGGAAATAAGAACGCATGAACGTCCTCCGTAGTTTTCATCCCTTTTATCAAGTCCAAGGTCGAGACCAAAGAGAGGAAGATAGTTTTAGGAGCATTAGGGTCCGACATCAACAAACCCAATCGTTGCAGACCTTGAATTGCTATTTTTTTCATTTCGTCCGGGGACTTTGATTCTGCGAAAATCTGATCAATGTCTGGGAGAACACAAGACATGACTCCAATAACCTCATCCTCCGTGAGGTCAAACACCTTGCTTTTTTCCATAATAAAGTTACGAAAGACCCCAACGGTATCAGCTCTAGTATTAGGAGACAGATAGTGAGTTTCGTCTTGTGGCGATTGAATAATGTCCCGTATGATCTTTCGCGCGTTTAGGAGTTCTTGCCACTGTTCCTTGAGATAGTAGGGGTTAAAGTCTGAGGCTACGGTTTTTCCCCAAACTAGATCCAAGCGATTCCAGAGGGTAGCTCCATATTTTTGCAAAAATTGAGCTTTTTCATCGACCAATTTGGATCTCTCCAAACCTTTAATGAAGCTCGTAAAACCCACCACTGAATGATGGTGGCTAAGCACCAGATTGAAATACTCATTGGTGAAATCAAACGCCTCCTTCGGGGCCTGTTTTCTATAAAGTGTCAAGACATCTCGGAGCGAATGGGTGGTTTGCGGATGCTTTGTCACCCACAACTCTGCAACGTGAGAACCCAAATAACGTTCATCCTTTAACCTTTCAAGATATTTTTTGGTAATGGCGAAAATCTCTCTAAAAAAAGTATTCAACTGACGTTCTTGCTGCATACGTTTGTCAAAAAAATCGTCTGCGAAGATCTGCAGTTGAGCGGCATCCATATTTTCTTTAACTAAAACTTGCCTATTATTTCGAAAGGTATCGCTATTCAAAGTTTTCAACTCGTTTAGAGGTCCCGTCAGGTGCCGAGGACGGAATCCCAAATCTATCAGCTTCAGGGCATTCTCTGAAAAGATAAGGCGTTTATCTTTTTCGAGCAACCGCACATAAAGCTGGTGCCCGCCCTCAGGGATTTTATCAAAAACAAGTTGTGATTTTTGAAAGCGGTTCCAAAGTTCCTCCAACTCCTCTTGCTGTTCTTTAATTCTGACCAAAATATTTTTTCTGTAAGCGCCAGGTTCATTGAGAGCACTTTCAAGTTCTTTTAAATATGCCTTAGCATCATGCCAAGCTACAAAGCTAGTAAAAAAGTCCGGCCAGTCTAAGTCGATGGTTCTCTGATCCGCACGATGAAGTAGAGCATATTGCTTTGGCCCTTCACAAATAAAATGATCTCCCAAAGTCTCAGTGCGCACTGTCTCATAGACCTTCAATAGACTGGCATGCATACGCAACTGAAAATCAAGCTGCTCATTTTCGGAAAGTTTAGCCAAACCCAATTGATAGAGTCTTTTTAGATTGGTCTTAAAATCCGCGCCATAGGTGTCTTCAATATCTTCATACTCGGAGAGTGCGTTCTGCTTCACACCAAGATAAAGGTCACTAGCTTGATTTATTGGAGCATTAAGTACCGCCTGTCTATCATTTGCCAATTTATCTGCAAAATCTTTTGATTCGAGATAATCCTTTTTGATTGGGCCAATCAAAATATTTGTGGTTAGCTCTGTGTTAAATCGAAATTGAGACGACGTTCCCATTTCTCTTTCTAGAAATGCCAGAACTAACCCAGTTGAATGTATTCGAGCCGAATTATCTGGATGGGTTAACCCGAATTGAAACTTTGGGCTATCTTTTTGTAGGCGTCTAAAAAAATGAATAATGGCATAGGGATTATAATGGTTGACCGTCAGCACATCGCTGACCGCCCTCACATCCATTTCAGTTTCGATGGCACGAGAAAGCGCACGGTATTTTAATGGGTCATTAGAATTGACGTTATCATTGTGCTTTTGAACGCTTGATTGTAGATGATTGATTTCATGTCGAACGATGACAGCGAGTTCGTCATCGCTCTCAATAAATTGAATTAATCCCAAACTGAGCAGCAGTAGCGGAGCCGTGGTCTTGTCTGGTTTCATAATGAAAGCATCAAAAATCAAGTCATCGCTCACAACGATGTTCAATTCTCGAAGTTTGTCAGTAGGCCTTAAGAGACTCGTCATAAAGGGTTGGAGATTGGCAATAAATTGCCCGATCTCTGGGTGTTTGGTGTCGGGGTTCAAGATCTGAATTTTCTCGTGACTTAGGAATTCGGTGATTCCTTGAGGCAGGTGAAGTAGACGCTCGTTTGGTGAAAGTTGGTTGATGACTGTCACTTTTGCGACGTTAGACCCAAACGCACTCGCACCGATCAGACCCAAACAAAATATAAGACTCAGAATTAAATCTCGCCCTTTTAAGTTTATGAATATCAACTTCATCGTAAGGTTCATTAATCCTGTTTCCCAGTTGTTCTTGTTCCACCCAAGAACTCGCGCTCTGCTGGAACCAAACAATCCAACTGCGATATTTATGCCAACAAATTGAAGTACCAAAACAAACAGAAATTCCCGATACGGTCTCAATAGGTTCTATTTAAAAGTGAAATTATTGGGTTTAAATGAACATTTCTTTAAAAAAAAGGGTGAGGCTCCATTTTGCTAACAGCTAGACAACGGCATGCCTAGTCTTTGCTGGGAATCAAGTGATCAAAACAGCACTAAAAACGGCGATTTTAACCAGTAATAAAATGCCGAGTGAGTTTTTAGACTCTTACAACGAAGATCGCCCCACTGGCGAAGCGGTGCTGGATCGAACCCCTAATAAAGTGTATGTCTCTAATAAAATCTCTTCGGAAGAAGTTCTCACCGAGTTTTTAATTAATCTTGAAAAAGGTATTTCTCCGTCCTGGCAAGGACTTTTAGCAGTTCATGAGCTTGAGCCCATTGTTAAAGAGGTGGAGTTTGCGAATCCTGTCTTAAAGGAAATACTCGCTCTCATTCATGCAAATTTTTTAGCTTTAAGATTTAAAAAAGAGAAGGACACCCGCAAAGCCTCCCAAATGGATGCAAGAGAGTTTCCAGACTACTATGTCTCAGCGACGAGCAGTGCTTCGGATCGAACGGTGAACAAGCTCATAGATCAACTCAAAGCGCGTTTTGTCATCCATCAAATGATGAATGGTGTCGATTTTAAAGATCTACGAACGACGATTGAAATGAAAGATTTAGGCCTCTTCTTTGAAGGTCTCGGTTATTGGGCTCCCCAAAAGATAGACTCCATCATGCAAGACGGGATGCCCCAATTTAAAAATAACTCTCTCGTGATGGAGTCATTAATCGGCTCTGGCGTGGTTGATAGCCGAGTGAAGTCCCATTTAGAAATGATGCTGGAAGAGGCCAGAGATTATGTAAGTGTTTTGAATGAAATCACTTCGGACTTTATGCAGGAGTATAAAAAAGAAATCACCAAGTACCCCGAGTTATTCCCTGGCTCCAAAAATACCGATAAGATGATACACGATCTTTCCGCTTTAAAATTAAATCTTGAACTTCGAAAGGCTCATGGGGATAAGTCCCTCGTTTTAACGGCGCTATTATCCGATTACTCTCGTAAAGAGGCCTCTTTGATTGAGTACCTTGAAAACAATAACATCATGTCCAAAGCAGAATTAATCGAGAAAATAAAAGAAAACATTCAAACCTTGCAAAAACAGAAAAAAGTGGAACCGAAAGAGGTTCGTGATGAGAAAAAAGAAGACGAAGAGAGGAAACGCAAAGAGCAAAATGAGAAAATTAAACAAAGTGTGATTGATGGGAGTCGTGCGATTTTTCATCAGATTGAACCCGGTTCTTTTAAAATGGGAGAAGTGGGCAGCCAGATCGATGTGACTATCACCAAACCCTTTGATATGATGGCGACTCAAACCACCCAGGTGATTTGGAAAACCGTGGCAGAATTGGCGCGTACAAAGTTGGTTAAAAAAGGGATGCTGGGTTTCGGTACTGTGACTCCAAAGTATGAGATCAAAGCGGATCCTTCGAATTGGAAGGGAGACCTTTTGCCCGTGGAATATGTTTCCTATAAGAAAATTCAAATCTGGATCCGTGCGCTCAATGAATTATCGGAAATCGGAGAGCCGGCTTTAGCTGACCTCATTCCAGGACATAAAAAGGGAGATAAGTATCGATTACCGACGGAGGCTGAGTGGGAATTTGTGGTACGAGGGCGTGGAGCTTATAACGACACTTACCACTTCGGTAATAATGCAGCAGATCTTGGTGAGTATGCTTGGTTTAATGGAAACTCAGGCAGTAAAACTCACACCGTGGCCAAAAAGAAGCCCCTCGTGATCGGTGGCAAAGAGTTTTATGATCTGCATGGCAATGTTTGGGAGTGGGTAAATGATTGGTTTCACAGTTCACTCCCTGGTGGGGTTGATCCACAAGGGCCAGTAGCGGGCTCCGAGCGCGTGGTGCGTGGCGGTAGTTGGGGCAGCTTTGCGGACGGCTTGCGCTCCGCGTTCCGGGGCCACTTCTCGCCCGGCGATCGCTACGAGCTTATTGGGTTCCGCCTTGTGAGGACAGCCAAGTAATGCTTAGCTTTTTTTACCCTTTTTCCTTTGGCCAAAACTAGAGATGAATTTTGGATTGAGAAAAAGCGAAGGCCAGCGAAGCGAGGCCGAGCGAGTCCAAAATTAATGTAATCTGATAAGAATAAACTCAAAGTAAGATAGTTAATTGAGAAGATTGTACAAACTTCTCCTGCCGATCAAAATCCATATTCAAGCCCTTGCCCTTCTACATGATTTTCTGCTCAAAAGTCTGCGGCTCCGTTTCCAATGGAGGCGACATCATTCCTGGCAGATAGGGAAACGCCTAGTCCTGTAAACGCTTTTCTAAATCCAACTAAGTATAGAAATTAGTTACCATATGCCCAGAGTATCCTACCCTGGACATCGATGTGACTTGAGGCCCCTTTTCACCCATTTCTTCTGAAAATCGAACCTCATCACCAACTTTCAGTTCTCCAAATTCATGATCTAAAACTGAGTTTTCATGAAAATAAATTTCCCGATTATCGCCTGTCAGTATGAATCCATATTTTTCGTTTGGAAAAAGCCGTACAACTTTTGCATGTAAGGGTACATTGCGTGACTTGACTATTCCACGCTCGATACGAATCACATCTTCAAGCTTTCTTTTTGCCGCATCAAACGCGTCGCGAATAGCCACATGAATATCTGCGTGAGCGCCATTTTTTTCGCGTTCATTATTTATAAAAATGTCTTTGCTAGGCACATGCAACCGAATTTGAACATGGTAAATAATGCCTTCCTTTTTACTCTGGTGAGGAGCAGAAACTATGACCTCACATGAAACAATCCTGTCATAAAATTTTTCAAGTTTATCCGCATGATCCCATATATCATTATAAACAACATCTGATTTTTCAACATCTCTGAATTGAATTCTGAAAGGAAATTTCATAAGACCTCCCGCATCTGTATTACTTTTTGCATATAACGGCAATAAACTCATATTATTTTTTATTAACATCTGGGCAAAAAGAGCAGTCATTTTGCCCCATGCCGTGGTCGAAGTTTGACTGCTGTTAATTCTGCACTAGTCTGAAGGTGAAATTGATTGCACGTCACAACGAAATATCGGGGGATCCATGAAAATCTTAATGGCCGTAGCTTTACTTCTATCCATATCCTTCACTGTCCAAGCGACGCCTCTTGATTGTCGCGAGCAGGGCAACAAATACACCATCAATCTAAGCACCGATCATCATGTCGCTCAGATACTCTATGATCGAAATCGAGTTCAATTCGGAGAATTACAATGTCGAGCCGGAACGGACCGTTTCGATCGCAGATCTGATCTTTACTGTACCTCTCGAAATGTGGCAGATGCTGGTTTTACAGCACATTTTGTACAAATGGACGGTGCACGTTATGTACACCTGAGCGAAATATCCTTCATTGGAGTAAGGTATATAACAACTCTGCCGTGTTATCCCAAACGATAAAAAGCGAGCCATAGATCTAATAACTGAAAGCGGCCAGAAGCATCTGAATATCAGTCGGACTCGTTTTGATGAGACCAATGGCAAATTAGGCTTTTCGAACAAATTCAGATTTAAGATTGATCGCACCAATGCCATCAATCTTACATGCGATATCATGACCATCGCCACCGTCAACGAGACGTATGTTTTTAACTTTAGTCCCCACTTTAACAACTGATGATGACCCTTTAATTCTTAACTCTTTAATCACAGTCACAGAGTCACCATTGCTTAGAACATTACCATTAGCATCTTTAACTACATGTTCTTGCAAATCCCCCGAAGCTTCCACTTCAATAGTACCTGCCCCAGAGGTCCATTCATGACCACATTCAGGGCAATTCCAAAGGGTTCCATCAAAATAAATATTCTCTGAGCTACATTTTGGGCATTTTGTTTCGGTATTCATAACATCTCAAGTAGCATATAATTAGGGATTAGACCAGGCCTAATCTACTCCAAAGAGTCAGCTGACTTTTATCAGCGATTGATCTCCTGCCCGAGGTAGCGTTATTTTAAAAGTGGTATTTGTACTGCTCGGATCCATCTGAAGTTGGCCTTTTTGAGCTACAACAATGCGGTTTGCAATTGTAAGCCCGAGTCCAACCCCTTTATTGGGAGGCTTTGTTGAAAAGAAGGGGTCGAGAATTTTTGATGCAATATCTTTTGGAATTCCAGGTCCAGAGTCTACGATCTTAAGACTCACTGAATTATTCTCCCCAGCTTCGATAACAACACGCACCCAAGCCGGTTGAAGTTTGTTGGCGGCTTCCATTGCGTTCACAATTAGGTTCAATGCAGCTTGAGTCATCTGTGACGAACTACCCTCCACCCAAATATCACCGCAGTGTTTATCAAAAATAAGTTCTACTTCATGATTCATATGCCTCGATAGATAAACGGCGTGGGTGATTGCCGATGTAAAATTATAGAGGCTAAAATCAGAACTTCCAGTCAGGAGATCAGTCATAGAAGCGATGATAGCTGTCATGCGACCTGTACTCCTACGAAGGTTCTCTAAATCTTTACCAAGTTTTTCATTGGTCAGTTTACCCGCAACAAATTGTGCCTGCATTATTTCAAGTTTCCCTGAAATAATTGCTAACGGATTATTAAGCTCATGAGCAATTGATCCCGACAACTCGGCCAAACTTGCCAATCGTGAAGTATTAAATGAATTGAGCTGTTCTTCCTCACTAGCCTTCTTTTTTTCAAGGTGGGATTTCTGCAATATAACAATCAATATTGAAACGGTAACGGTCAGCAGAATAAAACTATGAAAGTCAGTCCAAACGGTTTTTGCTAAAACGATATTGAATGGATTATGGTAATCAGTAAAATAAATAACCAGCGAACAGAATACTGAGATTGAAGACAGTCCAAACGCTTTTTTGTCGATCCCCATAATGAAAGGAATGACGATGGTAACCAAGAAAAAATTTTGAAATCCGGGCCCAGATCCAGAAACTACTGTGTAAAAATAAAGAACTAGATCCACAATCACCACAAACAATGTGCTCGCCCACCAAACAATACCTCTAGCAATCAGAATTTTCGGCAAAGAAAACAATACCGCAACTCCCCAATTGTGAATCACTATCTCAGCTTCACCCGCGAAGATGTGAACGAGGCCCGAACAAAATGTTACACCAATTCCTAAATTCAAAATAGAATTAACTGTTCGTATAAATACGACCTGAGAAGGACAGTACGATTTTAAATCGCCCGCTTCGAAAATTGTTTTGAACCAAGAGCCAAAATTCATATCTCTTTTTCGGTAGGATTTTAATGACTCCGAAGTCCAAAAAGGCAGTTTGAACGTCATTTCGGAACTTCCCTAGTCTGACGTCCAGGAGTCGATATACAACCCCTGTCACTTTCAAATTCCATTGACTCTACGACAGCTCGGCAATGTCTGCAACTCACCATTAGTAAACAAATTTGATTGATTCATGCCAAAAAGGTTATTATCCAGGATTATTTGCACTGTACTTCCAACGGATAGTGGCTCGACTTACTCTCTAGGTGGCGGAGAAATAAAACAACAGTAGGAGAATTTTGATTCGCTCCATGATACTCATGGCCCCCCTCACAATAGAACTATTTTAGTGACTGTTCATCGCCGGCGACATTGGGTGTTATTTCTGTATCCGAAAATCTTGATTCCAATGCGGTTAGCTTAACATGTGAAAGCGATAACAATTCCCCCAAAGAATGTAATGCTGGTGGAGACATTTTCAATGTCGACATTGAAGATCACTCTGAAGGTTCGGAATGTACCTTTGGAGACACATAGGGATAATTTGGTAATCAATTTTGGTTGATCGTGAATGTGAAGCAACTTTTTGGGTAGAAACAGAAAAATAAATTTTAAAGGCCAGGAAAAATCGGACTTCCTGGCTTAAATTGCCGGACTAATCTTACCTAGATTCTGCTGAAAAAGTGCCAAATTCAAGGCGGCAAGCTTCAAATCGAATGAGGCGTAGTTCCCCTACGTTGAGTGAGAGATGAAGCGAAGCCAACGCAGAAGTGGCCTTTTTCAGCAGAGTCTACCTAATTTAGTGTGGATGTGTGAATTGATTTGCCACTGACAAAGTACGGACTGATACAAATCCCGGTCCACCAGAAAAAGCTTGGCTCTGCGAATTAAAATTTGCATTGAACTGTTAAATAGAGGTTAGAGCTACTTCTTTTTCCTCTTAGTTTTAGTAACCTTGGTAATAGTTTTCATTTTTATAATCTTGCTCACAGTCGCTGGAGTCCGTTTTTTAGAAGTAGTTCTAACTGGGGCTTTAGCTAATGCCTTAGAAACTGACTTTACTACTGGCTGCTGCGATGTTGCGATAGGACTTTGAATGGGAAGTTCTTCTTTTTGCTTTTGCAACCGTCCCATTTGTAAAAGGGCTAATTCATGAGTTGGCTCAAGATCCAGCGTCCTTCTAAAGTACTTTTCTGCCGCTTCTTTGGTCTTCTGGGCCAGATAAATAGATCCAATACGATAACTGACAAAAGCAGAGCTTGGCTCCAAAGTCTCAAGATTTTTTAGTGCTGCCAGAGCCTTAGCAATTTCACCTCTTACCTCGTAAATGGCAGAGATATTTAAAAGGCTTTGGGTGGAATAATCATTCGCTTTGGAGTTATCAAAACTCTGATACAACTTGAGAGCATCATCCAATTTACCTTGGGAGAATAAACCATTAGCCAGTCCCATCCGAGCCGTCAAATCATTGGGCTCTTCGAGAACCTCTTGCATTAGAATCCCGGTCGCGGTTTCAAAATGCGACTTTTGCAATTCAATAATGGCCGCACTAACCCGTTGATCATGGAGTTGTTTCTGGTATTGAGGCCACCACCAGAATACACCAACGCCGACGCAAATGATCAATAAAAGAATTGCTGACTCCCAGATGTAGCTAGAATTTTCTTTCGCAGAATAACTTTGCATACTTACTCTTCGGACATTAACAGCAAATGTTTAGCTAACTTTCCTGATTAATTCCTAAAGTTTTCAATTCGCGATCGACTCAATTTGAGAACGTAGGCTAAACTTATTCGTATAGCTTTAAATTTTGTTTAATTTGCCATATAGTTTTAAGCGAATGGACAGATAGGACTTACATTTGAAGCTCAAAGAATTATGGTAGTTTTTTAATTTCTTTAAAGTTTTGCAATCTAAGACTCACCACTGTTGGCTATCGCAGACACCAAAATTATCAAGATTCATAAGCGCACCTATGCCATTTTTGAACATAGAGAGGACGAAAGTTAGAAAAATAACCAGATCGACATTGGTCCAGACTCTCGTTCTAACCGAATGGATGCGAACAGTCCTGGGGCCTGGCTTCACTGGGAATTGACCAAAGATAATTTCTCTCTGCCCTCACAATTTGCACCTGGAGTTGGGGACAAACCAAAGGCCAACGTTTGACTGCTCATGGTCGTAAGATCGAAAAAGATAAGACCTCATAAAAAACGAACTTTAGAAATATAGGTTGAAGGGCGACCAGTGCCATAAAGACCGCCTTTCTCCGTCGCGAAATTTATGTATTATGAGTAAAAGTCCATCATAAGATTGATTTCTTCCGCGAAAATGATAATCAAAATGTTTTTCTTCAAACGAATAACTTATTGATTGCGGCCAAAGTTCATCTAAGAATGCACCCACTTCTTTAGATTCCTCTTTGTCAAAACCAAAAATGCGAATTTGCCCACCTTTTTTCAGAACTCGAACTGAATCACTCACAATGCGTTTCTGAGTATCTAAATCAACATTATTTACAAGCATGTGGCTAATAACAAAATCAACGCTCTCACTCTCTAATGGTATTTTGGTTGCATCACCATTAATTAG
>CAZYOE010000078.1:0-21483 GCA_964648725.1 uncultured Pseudobdellovibrionaceae bacterium
AAAAAAAAGCCTCGCCCTATTTTAATAAAGAAAAACTTGGCACCACTCTTTCAACGTTTATAGATTTTTTCAAAGAGTCAGCGATTGCCTTCCATCGCTGACTCTATCCCCCGATGTGGACGTGCTCAGATCTCTCCCAAACTTGTGAAAAAAAACAAAATTTAAGTTCAAATATAACTTAATACTATCAAACGGTTAGAATATATAATGACCTAATTTATATTTTCTCTTGATATTTTTTGATGCGTCGCATATAACTCCTTCGCAGCCTGCCTTAAGGCCCAGAAACAGGAGAGAACCAATATGAATAATTTAAAAAAATCGGCATTTTTCCTAGCCCTCACTTCGTCTTTAACGGCTTTTGGATTTACTGGAACTGTTGATTGTCGAACAGTTTACGAAAACGATCGGATCAGCTATGCTGGCGAAAACAGCGGAATGAAAATGGGAACAGTTCATTTTCAATTGACTAATGACAGCCTCAATCAAACCCATTCTTTCACTTGGTTTGGTTCAACTTCATCTGATGTTTACAAAGGTGAATTAACGAAAGAGATTGAAAGCGATGAGTGGGTCGATCAATTTTCAATCAGATCATGGGGCACCCGAATCAGTCTCAATACTAAACCATCAAGCTCTGGAGCCTATTCAGGTTCCATCGATTCTGAAAAACTCGAGGCTTCTATCCTCTGCACTCCTATCAATTAAAGAAGGAGCCGTTTCCAAATATCCCTTGGGCGCGCTCGAAAAAAGTAAGCACAGCGTAGGTAGATTCTGCTGAAAAAGAGCCAAATTCAAGGCGCCAAGCTTCAGATTGAACGAGGCGTAGTTCCCCTACGTTGAGTGAGAGATGAAGTGAAGGCAACGCAGAAGTTGGACTTTTTCAGCGGAATCTAGGTAACTCCCGCAATTAACCAATTCGTTGCCATAAAAAGCAGTTCCGGGAATCGCTGTGTACCACTTTATTTTTGACAGCTTGGACACCAAAAGGTGGAGCGTCCGCCAATGATCGTTGCTTTAATGATGGTCTTGCAGACAGAACATGGCTCCCCTGCTTTACCGTAGACCTTATGCTGCCCCTGAAAACTCCCCTCTTCCCCATTACCATTGCGATAATCCCGAATACTGGATCCACCTGCCTTGATCGCTCTTTTAAGGACGCCTTTTGTGGCCTTAGCGATCTTGATCCAGTCATTCTTCATGAGCGAATTCGCTTTTCGAGTCGGTCGCATTTTTGCTAAAAATAAAACTTCGGAGACATAAATATTTCCAACACCCACCACTACGGATTGATCCATGAGAAAGACCTTCACTGAGCGATTGGCCATTTTGCCTTTACTCACTAAATAGTCCGCATTAAAATCCTCTGAGAGTGGCTCTAACCCTAGGTGTTCGAAGAGGGGGTGCGTTGAAAGTTCCGAAATATTTTTGATAAATTCAATATATCCAAAACGGCGTGCATCATTATAAGTGAGCCAGCGGGGCGGAAAAAACTGCAACTGAACATGATCGTGCTTTTCTCTGGGTGGTTCTTTGGAAGTCACTCGCCAGCGACCGGTCATCCCTAAATGGGAGGCTAAAACTCCATCTTCAAATATAAATAAAAGATATTTACCTCGGCGTTCAATTCTCAATAATTTAGAACCGATAAGAAACTTCATTTCTTTTTCAGGAAGTTTAAAACGCAAGTCTTTGCGAAACAATTGAACCCCCGCAAGTGCATAGCCGGTGGGCATTTCCTGGCTGATAGACTTGCGAACATTTTCGACCTCTGGCAACTCTGGCATCGCTAACACCTTCCCTTTAAACTATAACTTTTACTTATGCCTGCGATCAAAACAATATGTTGGCTTTTTCCTGAATTTTTTTCTACAAGGCTCCATATCGGCGCCATAGTGAGGACTCTGGTGCCAATGTGGGGTTAAAAAATTTCAAGCGGCAGAAATGCCGGAGCCGGGGGGCTTATGAAATCAAGTGGGGTATTAGCTATCTTATTGGCTGGCTTAGGATTAGCCGCCTGTGCTCCGACAGGGAAAGTTTTGAAATCAGTTGATGGACAAATCTTAAATATTGCTGAGAGTTCTCCATTTAATATCATTAATGGAAAAGACGTAGAGCCCACCGATGAATTCGGAGCTTCAATCGCAGGTATCTATAACCTTGAAAATAATTCATTGTGTACTGGCTCCCTCATTGCGGATTCCTATGTTTTGACAGCTGCTCACTGTGTTGGCCGTGATCCACGTAACCTACGCATATTCTTTGGACCGAGCTTAGATGCAATCGTAGCTATTAATAAAGTGAGTGCTGCTGTAATTCCGACTATTTATGGTCAACGTTTCGAAGAACTAAATGATTGGGGTGATATTGCCGTTTTAAAAATTGAAGGTAATCTTCCAAATGGCTACAAACCAATTCAGATGCTTCCTACTAATTCATTGCAGGAAGGCCAAGACACAGTAATCGCCGGCTACGGCCTCAGCGACGGTATTAAAAAACAGGGATCTGGATTTTTACGTAAAACATCTGTGGCCATTGCCAATCCTAAACATGGAATTTCAGAAGCAAGCATCGACCAACGAAAAGGTACAGGCGCTTGTCACGGTGACTCTGGCGGCCCAGCCTATTTACTCACCGAATCTGGCTATGCACTATGGGGTGTGACCAGCCGTGGCCTGAATGATCCTGAAGATCAATGTTCTCAATTTGCGGTTTATACAAACGCTGTGACGTATCAAGATTTTATTACTCAAGCTCGAATGAAACTTTTGGGGTTATGAGAAAGTAGTGGGGAAAGGGGAAGGGGGAGCGGTTTCGCTCTCCCTTTTTTTTGCTCATCATCATTAGAAAGGGACATTAACTTTTAATAGTGCTCCAATCAACTTCACCGATCTTCTGAAGTTGAACTAATCCCTCATCCTCCAGAAACACTATATGCCTGCTACTTCTTTGCTAGTAAGACCTTTGCAGCTTCACACGCAGCGTAAGTGAGAATGATGTCTGCACCGGCCCGATGAATCGCTAATAAACTCTCGAGCATTGCCTTTTCACCATTGATCCAGCCACGTTCACTGGCAGCTTTTATCATGGCGTATTCACCACTCACTTGATAGGCAGCCACTGGAACTCGAGATTGTTCTTTGAACATTTTGATAATATCCAAGTAAGCACCCGCCGGTTTCACCATCACGATATCAGCGCCCTCATCGATGTCTAACTCTAACTCCAGACGTGCCTCGCGCACATTGGCCGGATCCATCTGATAAGTTTTCTTGTCACCAAATCGCGGTGCCGAATCAAGTGCATCGCGAAAGGGCCCATAAAAGGCAGAAGCATATTTTGCCGTATAAGCCCAGATTCCAACATCAGTAAAACCCACTTCATCCAAAGCCTCGCGCAAAAAGCGAATGCGACCATCCATCATATCGGATGGCGCCACATAATCGACTCCCGCCTCCGCCTGAACTAAGGCCTGTTGCGCTAATAACTCTAAGGTTTCATCGTTAAGAATTTTTCCATCACGAACCAAACCATCATGGCCATCACTCGAATAAGGATCCAGCGCCACATCGGCAATGATCATTATTTCCGGCCAACGATCTTTGAGTCTTTTTACTGTAGTGGGAACCAAGTCGTCTTTACGCCGAGACCAACTCCCAGTGGAATCTTTTTTCTCATTGGCAATCACGGGAAACAATGCAAACGAACGAATACCAAGTCCTATTGACCGTTCCACTTCTTTGAATAAATCCTGGGGACCCCAACGAAAAATCCCTGGCATGGAGGAAATGCCCTCAATACCATCGGTTTCTTTAATAAAAATAGGATAAACCCAACGACTCGGGTTGAGTTCAGTTTCACAAACTAAATTTCGAATGGTTTCATGACGGCGTTGGCGACGCGGTCGATGCACAAGTTTCATAGCTCACTCCCATTTGTTCTAAGGTCAAACACTTTAAGGTTTTCAGCCATTCCGGCGAATGATTAGGGGCCGGCACAAGAATAAACTCTCTGCCACCTTGACGTAAAAAGTGGGCTTTCACTTCCTGCCCCACTTCTTCCAAAGTTTCCAAGCAATCAAATACAAACGATGGACACTGCACAATCATGACTTTCACGCCTTGCTCTAAGAGATTATCGGTCACTTCCATTAGAGAAGGCGATAACCAGCGCGTGGGACCTAAACGGGATTGAAAGGCGATGTCCCAGTGAAACAAATTTAGTTTTGCGCTGATGAGGCGCGCAGTCTCAAAGCACTGAGCGCGATAACAATACGGTTTTGCCTGCGGACTGGGACGACATTCTCCTTCGCGCTTCAAACATTGCTTGCAACTTGGAACCACAGCTTTGATATGGCTTTGTGGCAGTCCGTGAAAACTATAAACAACCGCCACTTCATCATCAATAACCTTGGGTAAATATTGGTTCAAAAGATCTGCCTGAACTTGAATAAACCCCTTGTGATTATAAAAAATAGGGGTCAGTTGAATTCTTTCAAATCCATATCCCTTTTCTTCGGATTTATAGACTCCGAGTTGCTTCAAGCGATCTTCAAGACTACCTCGAGTGCTCAACGCCCACTGCGGATAGAGAGGAACAATCACTAAATCTTGCACGTCCGACTCTTTCATTTGATCTAACACCGACTCGATGCTTGGCCCTCCATAATGAAAGGCATAGCGAACTAGCCATTTTTCACCAGGCTGCGTTTGTGATAAATGCCACTGAAGTAATTCGGTAGCGAGTTTTGCCTCAACTCGTAACGGCGACCCTTCGTTGGTCCAAATCTGCCGGTATTTTTCTAGTGATTTTCCAGCACGTAACGGAATGAAAATTTTTTTGAAAAGTATTTCGCGCAGCCACTTTGGTCCGCGAATAACATAGGGATCGCCCAGAAACTCATTCAAATATTGTTGAACAGATTCTTTCGATAGATCCTTAGGAGTCCCAACATCGACCAATAATACGCCTTTTGGGGCCACAGCCATGCTCATTCACCCTCATCCTTCTGATAAAGTGTCTGCTAACTTGAACGACTTTTCAAGGAGAGCTGTCAAGCCTAAGGCGCCTAAATAATTTCCGTGCAAATAAACCTTGGAATTTCTATCTGCCAAGTCCTTTAATTGGGCTTCCAAGTTAGTCGTGTAATGAGGCAACGCCTGTGGCCAAACCTTCACATGATGCGCATGGATCCGAGGTGCTTTCTTTGGCCACAGTCGCTCGCGATCCTCCTCGATTCTATTTAAAAGCTCAACATCACTTTCACCACCCCATGGTAAGATCCATCGTTCCTGATGGGGAGCCGATTTTTCAGGAAAAAAGCTTTGCCGAAAAAGCACTCCCATGGCTCGAAACTTTTCTTTGGAAGGAAAGAGACAACCAAAGCCTTGCAGCGGTGCAGGTGATTCTGTGAGTACCGTTACACTGGCGACGGGTAACATTTCAATGTTTGCTAAAATAACTGCTCTCTGATCCTTAAGAGGTTGAAGTAATTCGGCAGCAGCCTTGGGTGGAGTTGCAAGTACCACTTTATCCCCTGACTCAAGCAAAGGTAAGAGATCCTTTACCTGTTCGCGACAAAACACGACCCCTTGTTTTTCAAGATACGCCACAAGGTCCTTAAGCCAACCTTCCATACCTTCACGTCCAGTCATAAGGCCTCTTTGCTGACCTTTTTGAAGCCGTTCTTCTTTATTGAAAAGTTTTCCGATGATTAAAGAAGCACTCAATCGCTCAACGTCCCCAGCATAAACGCCTCGGAGCGCAGGTTCAATGAGCTTACGCAAGATACTTTCAGAAAGTGTCCTGCGCGCCCAAACCTCAACCGATTCTTGAACTTTAGGAACCAGTTGCGCTTTAAACAAAATAAATTTAAAAACAAAACCTATTAATGGGAAATTTTCTGTCCCTTTCAAGGGCCACTTCCGCGGCCTATGATCAGAAAAAATATAACGTCCTTGTGGCCCTTCAACTCCGCGAAGTTGAGCCCTCACCTCAGCACTTAAGTCTTCAAATCGTTTCGACGCTAAAAATCCATTGGCAGCAGTTTCAATCAGGGCACCGCGATGCTTGATGGTATGAATGCATCCACCCAAATGCTCTTTCTCATAAACCACCACGTCTATATTTTTTTGTTTCAAAAAATAAGCGAGCGTCAATCCCGAAAAACCACCACCCACGATATGCACTTTCATGATTGTCACCCTTTAAACGGACTGCGAAAATACCCGTGAACTTGGTTGTTGGCGGCGCAACCGCATATCAAGCGCCATACAAGCATTTCTTAAAAAGGGTCGTCCTTGGTCGGTCACTTTTAAGGTCGTCCCCTCAATAATCACCAGATGATCTTTCACCATTTCAGACAAAACCTGTTTTAGATCTTCGACTTGTTCCGCCTTGAGGTCAATCTCGCCCAAACACATCAGATCGCGAATCTGTCGACGATGAAGACCATCCTCATCGTTCAATTTGTGCCCACGCAAAGTAGGAATCTCTCCGCTCTCTATTTTCTTTTCATAATGGACCAGCAATTTTTCGTTCTGATGAAAGCACGTTGGCGTTTCCGAAATACTGCTCACCCCAAGCCCTAACAGGATATCCGTTTCCTGATCGGTATAACCCATGAAATTGCGATGCAGTTTTTTACCGGCAATAGCTTTGGATAAAGCCTCATCAGGTAAGGCAAAATGATCCATACCAATTTCCACATAGCCAGCTTTTAAAAATAAATCGCGGGCGCGTTCATAGAGTGCTCTTTTTTCAGCCCCCACGGGCACATCTTCATCTTTAAACAATCTTTGTTGAGGCTTAATCCAAGGAACGAGCGCAAAGCTATAGAGCGCGATTCGATCGGGACGAAGCTTCAAAGTCTGCTCCACCGTTTTTTCGATACATCCCATATCCTGTTTCGGTAAACCATAGATAAGATCGATGTTAATGGAATCATAACCGAGCTCTCTTCCCCAATTCACCACTCGTTCCGTCAAATCAAAAGGCTGGTGCCGATTGATCAAACGCTGCACTTCTAGCGTAAAATCCTGCACGCCTAAACTGAGTCGATTAAACCCCCATCTCCGCAATACCGCTAATTGTTCTTTTTGGGTGCGCCGCGGATCCACTTCCATAGAACCTTCAAACTGTTGTTCACGCTGAAGATTAGATAGCAATCCTCTCAAGAGTTTATCCAGAGATGCGGGACTTAAAAAGCTCGGACTTCCACCCCCCAAATGCAAATGAGCTAAGGGACGTTCAAAGAGTGAGGGAACTTTTTCTCGATACAGAGACCACTCTTTTAAAACCTTATCGACATAGGGCTGCTCCACCCCGTGATTTTTTGTAATCGTATTATTACATCCGCAGAAGGTGCAAAGAGTCTCACAAAAAGGTACGTGTATATAGGCCGACCAGCGCGTTTGTGGATTCACATGCGCGCGCAAGTTCTCAAGCCATTCCTCAACAGTTGGTGGTTCTGACCAATAAGGAACTGTTGGATAACTGGTATATCTCGGTGCTGGAACATCATATTTTTCTAATAAACTCATAACCAGGCCTCACGTAAATATTTAACGGCCCAACGAACATGATCTTCAGGGGTTTTCGGTAGGACTCCGTGACCTAATCCCGCAATCCAACGGCGTCGATGATCGAGAGGAGCCGCCTTCATTACTGCAACGAAATTCTTAAAATGACCTTGAAACTCTACGGTTGGCAAAAATAATAACGTCTGATCAAAATTGCCTTGTATCACTTTATCCGGAAATAGCGAAAAAGCTTCCGCAAGCGCCCATCGATGATCAACTCCTAATCCTAACAAAGCACTTTCCATACGCCAGAATGCGTTCTGAAAATGAGCTGGTTGTGTACCCCGTGAGTAATAAATAATTTTCTTAGGAAATGCTTCTGCGAGTCTCTTCAAACTTGGGGTCACCAACTGTTCAAATAAAACCGGCGACAACTCTCCGGCGGAGGTATCAAAAATATCAACGACTTCCGCGCCGTGACTCAATTGGATTTGAATTATCTTTTTAAGCAACGGTTCAAAAGTCTCCATAAAGCGCGGAAAGAAGGCTAAATGTTTTTTACTCTCAAGCAATGGAGCCTTATGACTCTCTTCAATCCAATAGGTGAATAAAGACCAAGGCCCGCCAATAAATCCGATCAAACTCTTATTGGAAGAAAGTAAAGCCCGCGTTTTTTGCATGGCTAGTCCTTGAAATTCCATACGACGTGCGGCTTCATCAAGCGATAAGCAAGACTTCAAGTCTTCAATGGGATTCCATGGTCCAAGCTTAGGGCCAGCCTCTGTGAAATCAAGTCCACGCCCTAAAGCTTCAAGGGGAAATAAGATATCACTAAAGAGAATGGCAGCATCGAAATCAAAGTCTTCTACGGGTCCCAAAGCAACCTGTGACGCCAATTCGGGATTGCGGCAAAGCTCAAGAAAAGAAGCTTTAGCTCTGAGTTGCTGATAGTGTTTATGATAACGTCCTGCCTGGCGCATAAACCAAATCGGAGGTATGCCCTGATTATTAAGCTTTAATACTGATTCAAATTGAGAATTCATAGTGGCCCCTTCTTCAGCAAGAATAATGAAACCACTTTGCCACAGGTTTTACCCTAATATGTCACGGTTATGTCATTTAGAATTATTCTTGGAGGGTGGCCAGCTCGGCTTGATACTCCCCTTTGGTCTTTAACAAATTTTCTTTTTCGCGCTGTTTTTGGTTAATCTGTCCATCAATGCTGCTGAGTTCATTCCCTAAACGATCCCGCTCACTACGATAAGGATCATCTTCTGGTTTTTGAGCATGATAAGCGGCAGGTATGGCATTGAGCCTCCAGCTGACATTATTGCGTTGGCGCTCTAGTTCAAGCGATTGTCGCTCGACACCAATCATATTACCCTCTGTTTCAGTAATTTTGCCCGTCAAATAAGCTTTGCGTCCACGGCGATATTCTTTTAAGAATGCCGCCTCGGATTTTTGCGGACAAATATTCTGATATTTTTTACCGCTGGCACCGGCAGTATAACCATTATCAACCGCACAATATGCATCTAGACCTTTTTGATGTTGCTCTTGAAGCTTTCTCACTTGGGCCGGATCACACAATTCTGGATTAAAAAATTCACCGGCTTTCCCCGTCGCATAAACAACTTTTGGTTGGCAATACTTACTCATTCCCTCTTTAAAACCCGCATCAAGTTGACTATAGGGAACTTCAAACTCCGCCTCTTGACATCGTTTTACTTGAGCATCTCCGCTCAATCTACGGCCTTGCATCGCTACTGAATGCCCATAATTATACCAGTCAACATGTTTGCAATCCTGTCTAATCATCCAGGAGCTGCAGGCTGTCGTTACGAAAAGTACTGTAATTATCATCAGAGACCGAAAAATCACGTCTTCCTCCAGAGTCTAGTTTTTCTCATAAACATAAACATAAACATTAGGACTTCGGTTTGGCAAAAAAAACTTTACCTGATTTGAGTCATGTTCATTCCCCAAAAGATCCATTTAATTTTTATAGTATAAAGAATCCTTTAAAAGTATTATGCTTAGAATTCCAGTCAAACCAAAGGTTAAGTTAACCTCAGGGGCGAACAAAATGCTTCATTGTTTAAGGATTTCCGCCGATAATAACTTTGATGGCAGCTGAATCGATGAGTGATGCAAAGTCAAATGTCACATTTTTAAAGCAGAAGAACTTAAAGGGTCTCTCAAGTGAGAACTATGAGTCACCTCGAGGCTCGAAACTAAGATCCACTAAAAGTTTGTATTTTTGTATTGGATTTCTTATAGGCTTAATCTTCCCGCTACTCGGCGCATCAATCGATGCGCTTTATTTCGACCGCTCTTTCCTTGATTCCCTTTTTTTGAACTCTCATCCCCATATGTATGTACTCGCCCTATTACCTTTTATTTTTGCGTTGGCCGCCTACGTTTTTGGTTTGCAGCAAGACAAACTAAAAGAGTTTAATCAACTTCTTGAAGCTCGCGCATCAGAAAAGGATACTGAATTTGAGTTGAATTACGATGGCAGTGCTATCGATCGCGTGCGCCACCAGCATTTTATCGACTTATTGCCCTTTGGTGGCGTTTTTGTGGATGATAACTCCATCACTTTAAATCCGAAGGCTGAAGAGATTCTTGGTTACCGAAAAAGTGACCTCACCAGTGTGACAGATTGGTTTCAAATACTTTTTCCAAATGATAGCGATGTCCAGAAGCGTGCCTATCTTGATGATCGCATGAAGGGCTTCCCATTACCCGTCTTGGCCTCAGTGAAAAGAAAAAATGGGACAAATTTATTTCTCGAAATTAGTCGGCACATCGATGAAAAAGGTGAGGTTTGGCTACTCAACGATCTCACCCACCAACTTCAATTACAAAACGAACGTAATATTAAGAGTGAGATTCTGGAAAAGACCTCTGATGAAATTCTAATTCTCGATGATACCCTAAACATAATTTCTCAGAATTTAGCGTCAGAAAGAAAGGTAGGCCCACTATTAAAATCGCAATTCATCAATACGCTTCCTGAATCCAAACGAGCACCTTTTGAAAAGCAAGTACTATCAGAATTAAAAGAACAGCATTTTTGGCACGGCCAAATTCAACTTATTGATGAAACTGGAGATGAATATCCAGTACTTCTTCGTCTCTTTGCCCATTTTGACCCTATTCTCCAGAAATCATTTTATTCGGCTCTCATCACGGATCTTTCAGAAATTGAGATGGAACGCTACAAAAGCATCCAAACAGCAAAACTAGCATCCATTGGCGAGTTGGCGGCGGGTGTGGGCCATGAAATCAATAATCCACTGGCGATCTTACGAGCTAACTATGAGCAATGCCTCCGCCTTGTTGATAAACAGGCTCCCTATGAAAAACTGAAACTTCAACTAGAGAAGCAAGATTCAGCTATTGATCGCATCACCAAGATTGCAGATGCCCTCCGCATTTATGCCCGTGGTGAAAAGCTTCAATTCGAACCGATTTCTGTCCATCAAGGTGTCAGAGATACGTTGAATTTAATTGAAGCGATGTTTAATCGCTATCAGATCCAAATCATCAGTGAATTAAAGGCTGAGGATGATATCATCCTTGGAAACTTGGGGCAAATCCAACAAGTTTTAATGAATCTTCTATCGAATGCTCGCGATGCTCTTGAAAATAGCCCTACAAAAAAAATCACGATTACTACGCGTAATGAGTGCGACTTTTTTTATCTATCCGTCTCTGACACTGGTCAAGGTATGGATGAGAAAACTAAACAAAAAATATTTCAACCCTTCTTTACCACCAAGGCTCGAGGTAAGGGAACTGGCATGGGCACTAGTATTTCATTAGGCATTATCCGTAATCACCAGGGTCAATTTGACTTCAGCTCTAAAATTAATGAAGGGACAACCTTCTGGTTCAAAATTAAAACAGCTAAAAGTAGTGCTCAAGAGGCCTCTCGCATGTCCTCATCATCTCTGAATGACCTCAATAATCTGGGGACTCAGGAGCCCAAGAAAAAACGAGCTCTTGTTGTTGATGATGAACCTGAAATTCGCGACATCCTTCGCTTCATTCTTGAAAAAGCGGGTATTGAAGTTGTCGAAGCGGCTGATGGTGTTGAAGGCATTTCACAGACAAAGCAAGCTAAATTTGATCTTATTGTCTGTGACATTCAGATGCCCAACCTCGATGGATTCGGCATGCTAAATCAACTCCGTGAAGATTCCAATTTTACGGGTAAATTTATTTTGATCACTGGCGGTATTCAATCAAATCGTTCTACAAAGGGCCAACAAGAAATGGTCGACTCCATTGATGGCTTTTTACGCAAACCCTTCAGTGATGACGAGCTTTTGGAAACCATAATGAATCTGGATTTGTTGCCCGCAAAACAATAGTGTTATACCGGATCCAGTTACAAAGTAGAACAAGACGCGAATAAGGGAGGCGCGGAGCCTTACTACCTGTAAGGCGCACAAGCCGAGCGACTGAGCAACGATGCTCTACGAAGTTAATGGATTCGGTATTATTTTTGCGCTTTCTGTTTCCAAACCGAAGCCGCCACTCGCAGGCCACCATTGAGGAACTTATAAGTTTGTAGGCATTCCCACGAACCCCAAACCTCGCCTTTTCGGCAATCTCGTTCTGGCCCTAGGCCTACCGCCCATTCCGGTTGATATTTTTTAAGAGCCGACTCCCACAGGGATCTCCAAGATTCTGAGCTTTTGAGGCGCCCTTTTCCCCCATAGGGTGGATTACTGATGAGCCAAACACGATGTTCCGGTGACAACCAGGAAGGCCGACTTCCTTCGGTAGAACTCTCCCGTTTAAACTCAATAAGTTTATTTTCAATGAGCGTTTGCTGATTTTGATTCGCCTTCTCGATCACGTCAGAATCAATATCGACGCCTTTCAATTGCAAGGGCCAATGATTTAATCGGGACTCAATCTTTTGAAAACGCTGCTCGCTATCTTTGGTAATCCAGCGATCTCCAGCGAATGAGCGAGTGGTAATGATTCGATTCCAAAGCCAAGTTTCAAACAACAAAGTTCCCGAACCCGCAAAGGGATCCACAACAGTTACCTTTTCGGCATCAAAGCGAGACTTTCCTTCCAATAAGACAGACCAAAGATATGCGGCAAGATTTTCCCTTAACGGAGCTTCCCCTTGCTGCTTTCGATAACCACGAAAATGTAAATGCGCACCACTGGTATCACGACTGACAGTAAAAACGTTGTCGTGAACCCGCAAGTAAGCAACAACTCCATCATCAGACTTGTTATAAAAACGACCCTCAAATTTTTCGATCAGAAATTTGAGTAAATGCTTTTCGTTATTCATCTTTGAATCACTCGCCGCGATTTCCCATTCTTTGATGCCTTCTGGAAAATAATGTTTCCATTGAACTGTCTTGAGTTCTTTCTCAATGACAGTCCAATCTCGCGTGGTAAAAGAATGCACTCTTTGCAGCAGACGAGACGGCAACTTCAAACAGCGGTTCAGCAATAACCCCACCTGTTCGCCGATCTGAAACTCGATACCACCCTTAACCAATTGGAGGTCGCGTACAAAGGCGTCAGGCCCAAACTCAAGGGCCAGAACCGCAGCCCACTCTTCCAGTTCCTTTTTGGCGGCTTCTTCGATCCCAATCGGAACGACAAGAAAGAATTTTTCATTTTTCATAAATTAATCTCGATGAACTTTACATTGAACGGAGTTACTAGAGGATATTTCTGATTTAAGGGTTGCGAAAACTCGCACGATGTTCTGACGATCGGCTTCCCCAAGATCATCTCTGGTTCCCCAAAAATCCCCAGCCATAAAACTCAAAAGGTCATCACTGGAGGGAGCTCGACCATTAAACACTATAAACTTAAACACATCGAGCGCCATGCCTGACCAATCATAACCAATGGCATTGAGCGCCGCATAGGTTGTGGGGCTGGCAGCCTGCACTCGCCGTTTAGTCACATCGGTCATAAATAAATTAAAACGAGGAAACGCAAGTTCTACCTCCCGCTCATCAAATCGTCCATTTTGATTACGGTCATAAACAGAAAACAAATTTTCGATATAATGAAACACAACGATCATAGTCCTCTGATCACCTGTTTCAAGTCCGATTTCATTGTCAGGACAAATGCGACTCACCACCATTAAATCGGCGTAAAATTCGCCCCATCGCGCAGGAGTGAGTTTCTTCACATACTCCCCAAACATAGGTAAATTCGGAAAAATCTCAGTAAAGTACTTTTGAAAAGCCGTTGAAGCGCATTCCATCTTCATGTAAGGCCGGTGAAAGTAATCAGACTTTTCCAACAAACATTTTTCCGTTTTTGCGAAGAGTTTAAAGTCAGAAACCCCCACCAACCCGCCGCTAAACATCACGGAGAACAGATCAAACATTTCAACAAACTGCACGCGACCATCGCCATTCCCGGAGGGCGTAAACATATCGGCCTCCCGCGCACTACGGCCTGCGCTATCAGTGTTACGGAGATCAAAAAGACCCATTTCATCACCGAATTCTTGGAACTCCTCAAAAACAAGTTTTATTTGATTGACCGTTAAAGCATCATCTATCGGAGTCAAAGAGCCCTTACTTCCATAAGCTCTCATAAACATCGACGTTGGAATTCGAAGCAAATTCAGGCGCGTTAGCTCTTGGTAAGTCCAGTACTCCCAACGCTGAGTTCCCACGAAGACTTTGCCGCGTTGGTCCCAATGGCGAATAGCATGGTCATCCACCAAAATTCTGAACTCTTTCCAGGCATTCGCTAAGTACTCCTGATCACGCAAAGACAAAGGCGATAATCTTTTAATATCCTGTTTAATCGAATAATATTCGAGAACGGCCTTCACTTCAGTTGTCGGACGCCGAGCCTTAGTCGCAAAAACTTTAGAGAGAACGTTTTGAATAAGTTTAAATGCTTTATACTCGCGATGAAGCTGAATAAGGTGCCGAACATCCACGGCCATTAAATCTGAATTAGAACCTTCTAAGAAACGATATATAAATTGTCGATAACTAACCTTAGCTGTCGTCAGTTTAAGAGGCTCGATCCAAATGTTACGGGAATAGAATTCATCCAAAATTTCATCAATCCGCTTGAAAGGTATCTGACCTTTATTGCGAAGCGCAAACCCCCGATTCAACACAGCAAATAGATCTTCCACCCAAGCATCGAACTCCGGGAAATTTTCGACTGTCATCCAATCTAAATGATGAATGCCGCCCTGATACTGTAAACCTAAACGATAGACATCAATTAATAGATTCCATATTTCATTAATCTCACTTTGGCCCCGAACTTCAACCGCTTCCCCAACCAGAAGAGTTTTCAATTTTTCCAATGTAGGAAGGTTTCGTCTCCACTGCACAAACGGATGCTGCGGATCGCTGATGCCCGCAAACTTTTCGATTTCAGCAAGGAGCAAATCCACTTCTGGCAGAGAGTATTCTGATTCCGCCAAATGGAGGCCAGCCAACAAATTTTGAACAGCAACTTTTAAATCTGCAATCGCTTGGTCCAAATTATTCTTCTGACTTTGGATGGTTACATTGATCGGTTCCTGGAGCAAATAAACGCCTAGGTGCGGATAGAGGCGAAGCATCTCCACTTCAAAAACTTTTAAGAGACCACGCAGTTTTTCGAATTCAGCACGGGTAATGACCTCTTCTGTTCCGCCAATCATGGCGGTCTTTAGTTTCATAATTTCTTTGGCAAGCTGTGAGGAAATTTCTCTTTTGAAGATATATTTTTGAAAAAACCTTTGCACTTCGACTGCCTGATAGGAGGAATAATCAGATCCTCGTGTCGAACGTAAAAACTCGGTCAGGGCCCTATCAACGCAAAGAGTGGTGTCATGGAGCTTCGTGGTATCCAATTTTTGAGTGAAGTATTGGCTTAAAACTTCTGGCACCTTATTTAAGCACTGCACGCCCTGCATATCTAACTCAAAGGGCTTTTGATTTTTTTGTTTATCATGCAAAAAACGACTGCAACTGACCGTTCCCAACAGAAGGAAAACTCCCAATACTACAAAGTCACGCCATTTCTTAAAAAGCATATTGAAGTCCCCCATAAACACGGTCGTTGGCCTGGTAGGACTCAATAAAATCAGATTTTTGTGAAAGATGATTGTCGGTTCTTAACAAATCCAAGCCTATATAGGCTTTCCAAAATGGTCCCATTAACAAAGAACCCTGACCTGATACAATTTCGCTTTTTTCCTGAAGTTCTTGTCGCCATTCCCCCGAAAGTTCATAAGACCAATGACCTCCTAAATCGCCCCCATAGCTCAATTCAGCCTTAACTAAATCTTGAAATAAAAATCTCTCTGGCAAGACCTGCATGGATGAACTGGCACGCGGTCCTGCCACGGAAGCTTCGCCTCCTTGGCGATGCAAATAACCCAACCCTAAACGAACTGAATTGGTAAAAAACTCGACCCCACCTCCAGTTAAATGAGAGGGCGAAAAGTTTTGATAAGTCCAAGGTGAATCAAATGGGGTGTATTTGGGTGAATCCACTATTAGCCCCAGGTAAGCCAACCATTTCTCTCCGCGGTACGCTCCATCGAGAGAACCAACTTCGTGAAAACCAACCTCAGGATGAATATCAATTTCCAATCGTTCGTTATCCGAGAGATTGAGATTGCCATCAAAGCCCAATAATAGCTGATTCATTGGCTTGTAAGCCCACGCCGCGCGCCCCATCCATCCTTCGGTATCGGGATCCCCCCATTGTAAGTTCATCCCGTAACCAGTGTTGACTATAATGTCGGGAATCGAGGGTTTATCAATGCGGTAAAAGGCAGAAGTGGGTTGGCCTTTAATAATAATTTGCGAGGGTGGATATTGCACCCAAGGGTGCCCTTTAACGAATTCGCCGTTACGAGTTTCCATTTGAGGCCCATGGTCAGGTAGAAAAAATGGTGTCCCAAAAAATTCCAAGGTCCAATGCTCTTGCTTGAATGTAACAAAAAGCCCGGTCAAACCTTGCGAATGGGGATTCAACGAGTCCACTTTATAAACTGGCTGCCAAACTCCTAACTTCCAACGATCATCAAGGGCGCTCCAATTGGATCGCTTTCGCCCCATATTGAGTGTGGCCCCACTCCAGAGAGGGTCCATGCGAAAGTAAAATTCATTGGCCGTAAAACTATTATACCATTGCTGACTCAGCGAGAACTGTCCCTCTAAATCAACCCCCAAACTGAAATCACTTTCATCAGCCTCACGACTAATACGCCCTTCAAAAAGTTGAACAGAGCGAGCTTCAGGATTTTGATATTTATCATTTAAATAATAAAGAGACTTAGTTCCAACTTGGCCCAGTTTGTCGCGGCCGAGGTGGTCTTTGTAGGGATCAAAGCTGGTAACCAGGGTACTCGCAATCACAGAAACCCCTGAAAATAAAAGCCAACCGGCCATAAGGCTCTTTAACATCAGATACTCTCTCTCCTTGGAGTGGTCCCGTTTATTAGATGGTGGAGGTAAGGTCAATCTCCAGGATAGTGTAAAAAAGGACACACTTTTACCCGCGGCAGACTACAATAACCTCAACCAAAGACCAACAAAAACCCTGTTTTCAAGGTTATCTCAGGCCTCTAGCTCTCCTAAAATGACTATTTTTTCCAATCTAGGTGCCCTGATCACGCATCGCCCTGAAAATCTTCTTTTGTCTAAAGAATCTCAATCTTATTAAACTTTTATGCTAGTAGGACTGTATGCAGACTAATCCAAAAAAAATACTGTTGATCCGGTTTTCTAGTTTCGGTGATGTGGTGCAGACTTTGAGCGTCGTTGCGGCGTTGAAGCATCGATGGCCCGAAGCTGAGATTCATTGGGTTACACGTTCCGAATTTACCCCATTAATTGAAAACCACCCCAATCTTTACAAGACTTGGAGCCTTGATAAGAAACAAGGCCTCAAAGGACTATTCCTCTTAGCCAAGGGCCTTCATACCACCTCTTTTGACCGTGTCTATGATGCTCACAATAACCTACGAAGTTTATTTTTGGGATTTTATTTATTCTCTGCGAGTTTATTGACTGGCAAGACAACACCTTTGCAATTGCGCCGCTCGATTCGGCGCTGGAAACGCTTTCTGCTTTTTAAATTGGGAATCGATTTATTTGAAAAACCTTTTTCGGGTCAAAGGGATTTGCTCGAGCCACTCCGAGCCTGGGGAATAGCAAAAATTCCACCAAAAGCTCCCCAACTTTTTCTCAATGAAAGTGATTTTTCAGCCGCGCGGAAGTATCTTCCAGAGAACAAAGATTATGTTGCATTGGCAGCATCAGCCGCTTTTGAACTAAAACGTTGGCCGCTCGCTCATTGGAAGACTCTGTTACAATCATGGCTTACACAAGATAAGGAGCTTCACTTTGTTCTTTTGGGCGGCCCTGAAGATACTTTTATCAATGAGTTGGTAACACTTGACTCGAATCGAATTCATAATTTGGCCGGAAAATTAAAACTAGCGGAGAGTGCAGCTGTCGTAAAGCACTCCAGATTATTGATCGCCAATGATACCGGGCTCCTTCATGTTGGAGAACAGCTCGGTCATCCCACGATTGCATTGATGGGGCCGGCACCCTTCGGATTTCCCTGCCGTCGTGAAACCACACACATCCTGGAGCTTGAATTAGACTGTCGTCCCTGCAGTAAGCATGGCCAAGGGCCTTGCCGAAATCCCAAGTATCATTGGTGTATGCAAGGAATCTCGCCAGATTTAGTTCTGCAAATTGCACAGACAAAACTGAATAGCTCCGAGAGAAAAACAGCGCCATGATGATTAAAATCCTTTTTTATTTCTATCACCGCATCTGGTCCATAAGTTTAATTTTCGCCCGTTTTTTTAAATCGCGTTTACCTCCGAAAGTTCAAAACTATTTGGAAGAAAGGGAGCTTTCACAACTGGTATGGCGACGACCTCCAAGGCCGGAGCAACGCCGCATTTGGTTCCATGCCGCCTCCGGCGAAATTGAGTACATTCGCCCACTCTTGAGACTCTGGAAACAAAAACATCCGGAAGATCTTCTCTTCCTCACCTATTTTTCTACTTCAGCGCGATCAATGATACGTTCACTCACTGAAATTGATGGGTGGGCGCCCTTACCCTTTGATTTGCCAGGACCCTGCGAAAAATTTATCAAGCATCTGAATCCCGATATCTTAGTGATCGCCCGTACCGATTTATGGCCAACACTTCTCGCAAAAATGGGAAGTCGTCCAAAAATTCTCATTGCCTCCACTTGGACTGAAGGCAGTCAAAAAGCAGTGGGTGCTGGCCGTTGGATGAGCTTATGGTGCATAAAATATCTCAATAAAATTTGTGTAGTTTCAGAGAGTGATGCGGCTTTTCTCAAGACGCTCAAATCCAATGTGCCTTGTTCCGTGACCGGTGATCCTCGCTTTGATCAAGTTCAGTTTCGGCTACAGCAACAACGTCCCCTTCCAAACCTTTTAAAGACATGGAGCCATGGTCAGTCGGTAGTTATTGCTGGCTCCACTTGGGCTGAGGACGAAGAAGTTCTTTTACCAAGCTGGAAAAGTGTTGCGGAGCCGGGTAGACGTTTACTCCTTGTTCCTCATGAGACCACTCAGGAACACTTAACTTTATTAACAAAGACCCTCACTTCAGCTAATCTAACTTTCACTCTCTGGAGCGAATGCTTTCATTCAACAAACCCGATTTCAACCGATATTTTGATTTTTAACCAAAAAGGTTGGCTCGCAGAACTTTATCAATTAGCAGACCTTGCATTCATTGGCGGGAGCTTCAAAAAACAAGTCCATAGTGTCATGGAAGCTCTTGGCTGTGGATTGCCAGTGTTGGTTGGACCCTGTTATCGCAATAACCGTGAGGCTATAGAATTTAATACCATGGGGACTGAAGGTACAAAATTTGTTGAAGTTGTCGTTGACGGTGAATCTTTGGCTCACCATTTAAAAAAACATTGGCAAAGGTCTGAGCTATTTTGCAAAACCCTGAAAACTGAAATTCGGGATGCATTTCTAGCTCGGTGTAATGCGACCGAAAAAAATTATGAGGAGATTCAGGCATGTCTCTAATTCCACTCTTTATCAGTGCGATTTATCGAAAACCTCTATCGATCACTAAGAAAAACAAATTTAATAAAGAACTCGCCGAAGAATGCTACAATCTCCAGCGCATTGATGACGCTGGTCAAGCCTGGTCCCAAAAGAACTATTTAGGAGGTTATACCTCCTATAGCTCCTATTCCAATCTGCACACTTGGTCTTCAACTTTTGCCTTACTAGAAAAAAAAATCACTCCCCACGTCTATCGATTTCTCGAAGCTCAGGGTTATGACACAAAAAACAAGACTCTTTGTATTTCAAATTTTTGGGTCAATATTATGGGCCACCAAACAACTCATTCTTGGCATATTCATCCCCGCTCAGTCATCAGCGGTACATATTATGTTCAAATACCTAAAGATGGAGTGGGTATTAAATTTGAGGACCCTCGTTTGAATTTAATGATGTCCTGCCTTCCTAAAAAGGATAAACTGCCCACCGAACTTCAGAACTTTGTTTCGGTAAAACCGCGTGAGGGTGATATTGTACTTTTTGAAAGCTGGATGCGACATGAAGTACCACCCAATCCATCCCAAACCGACCGGATTAGCGTAAGCTTTAATTACGAGTGGCTTGAGTAACTTTAATCTCTAAATTATCTATGTTTTGATTTAAGAAAGTTGATAAACCCTTCAGGATCATCGGTGGTAATGCCATCCACCCCAAAACTGAGCATCTTTTCCCAGGTTTGAACATCATTGGGATACCATGGATTCACTCTTATTCCTTGACGATGAAAATTCCTGACCGTGCTTTTACTCACGTAATCCGAGTAAGGCAAGATCGCCTCAACCGGAAACCCTAATTGTTTCACAGAATGACTCAATTGTTCATAAAAACCAGCATCCCCCACCAATAGTTGTAAAGCCAGTTTGGGATTTAAGGTATGCACCACTCGCAGAATTTTGGTATCAAACGAAACAACAACCACTCTTTGCGTCGCTTTGCGCGCTGCAATAAGATCTGTGAGGAGCTTCGCTATCTCAATCCTTTGAGCATACAATTCTGGATGATTTCCGTCATATTTAATTTCGATCGCAAGTTTAACATTCTTTGAATTACTAATATCATTGCGATCCAATAAATCGAAAACCTGATTTAAAGTGGGAATCTTTGCTCCCGGAAATTTTTTTTGATTTGGAAACTGAGGGTCCGGCAAACTGCCACATTCGACTTGCAAAACTTCCTCTAAGGTCATCTGAATAATTGGTTTCTCACTCAATCTTTGATGTTCAGACCCCAAACATCGCCGCGACAAATTTGGATCATGACTAATCACAATCTGGCGATCTTTTGTGATGTGAATATCAAATTCAACGGTATCAGATCCTTTTTCAATTCCTATTTGAATTGCCGGCAATGTATTTTCTGGAGCATAAAAAGCTCCTCCGCGATGGGCACGAGTCTCTATATCAAAAGCCTGTGCGCTGAGTGCCGCATTAACCAAGATGCTAAACAAGGGAATGATAACCTTAAAATTCATTTAACCAACTCCACTTCACTGAAATTCCAACTCATAAAGGTGCTAAAATAGTGCCAAGGGTGCGACCAAGAGAGTGATCCTTACCACTTTTGCCGACTAACTCTCATGCACCCACTGACCATAAATGTCACCACACATCCTTTTTGAAAACTAAATAGATTCTGCTGAAAAAGGCCAACTTCTGCGTTGGCTTCGTTTCATCTCTCACTCAACGTAGGGGAACTACGCCTCATTCGATTTGAAGCTTGCCGCCTTGAATTTGGCTCTTTTTCAGCAGAATCTAAATACTGCAGGTGCATCAGCAATTTCCATTAGCAATTCCTAGGACAGCTTTTTATGTCATGGACATGGCTCATTGAGGGCGTCTTAAGAAAGAACTAT
>CAZYOE010000079.1:0-21315 GCA_964648725.1 uncultured Pseudobdellovibrionaceae bacterium
TCTGAAAATTCTCGGTCCAACGTGTCGGGTGTTCGTCCCGTATTCAAGTTGGTGCCCCGGGCCGGACTTGAACCGGCACGCCCGTGTTAACGAAGCCCAGGATTTTAAGTCCTGTGCGTCTACCAATTTCGCCACCGGGGCATTGAACTAAATTTTGAAGTATTATTAAATGAAACAAGATCGTAACAAAGTCTACAAAGAATCTCTAATCCTTATTTTTTTTGTAGCGCATTAAGCTTAAGATTTTAATAGCAGATCCACTAAATTCCCTGCATTTTCGTGGGTAGGTTTATAGCTATAAAATTAGGCTTTTTATAACTTAGATTCAAAATTTAAAGGGGAGATCCTTTGGCGCACACAGAAACTCTTCCAAGCTTGAGTAAAAACCAGTGGCTAACCATTATTGGCTCGTCTATCGGGATGCTCCTTATTAACCAGCTCATCGAACAAGCCCTTAACAAACAAATGCAGATAGCGATGCAGAACGAGTCTTCCGCCTTCGCATTCACGGCGGCCGCTTTATTTTGCAATGGAGTTTCAATTATTTGGTTGCAATCCATTATATTAATGGCCCTATTGCAGCCTAAACATCCAGAAACAAGCTCCGTCCCATTTGCTGTCAAAATGAGTGACTTTTCCCGCGAGTGGTTGCGGTCTATTGGCGAGGCTTCGCTTTGGATGTTTGTCTTTGTTATTCCGGGTCTTATCCGCTGGGTTGATTACACCCTTCTCCCCTTTGTTTGTTTCTTTGACCCTGCCTATCAAAAGGGAGAAGAGGACGCATTAGTGCGATGCCGAGCATTAGCACAAGGTAATAGAGGTAAACTTTGGTCGCTTTGGATTGGTTTAGGCCTGATTTTACCCCTCATTTTAACAAGTCTCTTTGGCGACTACGAATCCTTTACCGAATATCCCGCGATGGCTACGCTCTTGGTCATCTTTGACGCTCTCGTACAGGTTTTAGCCTTTTGGATTCTCTGGCGCATCTACTTAAAAACTAGACCTTTGTCTTAATGCTCGCATCCATAATAAAAGATGAAAGTGCTTTGACCTACCCGCAGGGGGGCCGTATTCTAGTTTCGTGCCAATGAGATGGAGCCATCCCTCAAAATTGTCAAAGTTGCTTTCTCATAAAAGGCCTCTTGCAAAAGAGGCCTTTTTCATTCAGAAAATCACTCATGACTAAACCTCTCGGCACACTCCCCATCGGCGTTTTTGATTCTGGAATCGGTGGCATCACTGTTCTCAAATCTCTCGCATCTAATTTCCCCAAGGAAAACTTTATTTATTTAGGCGATACTGCCCGATTACCCTACGGCAGCAAAAGCCCTGAGACCATTGCCAATTATTCAAAGCAAAACATTGAGTTTCTTTATCATCATGGGGTGAAGGCCATTGTGATCGCCTGTAATTCAGCCTCCAGTCACTGCCCTATTGACATGTATTTGGGAGTTCCCATTTACAATGTCATCACACCGGGCGCAAGAGTTGCCGTCGAAGCAACAATCAGTGGTCGCATTGGTGTCTTGGGCACTCGGGCCACTGTTAATAGTGAAAGCTACTCCAGCGCCATTCATCGCTTAGAACCTGGCTACCAAGTTGTTCAGCAGGCCTGCCCCCTCTTTGTCCCCCTCGCAGAAGAGGGCCTCATCAATGATGAGGTGACCGAAATAATGGCCGAACGCTATTTGCGGCCATTACTCGAAAACCAGGTCGACACCATTATTTTAGGATGCACACACTACCCTATTTTAAAACCCACCTTGCAAAAGGTTGGCGGCGCCGATCTAAAGTGGATTGATTCTGGTGAAGCCATGGCCCAATTACTGGAGATTGAATTTTCTCACGATCATATCATTACTAATCCCCAAGAATCTGAAACGAGGACCCTTGAAATGTACATGACCGATGGTTCTGAGCAATTTGTTAAAATGGCTCAGAACATCCTCGCACCGATCACTATAAATAATTTTACTTTAGCCAATATTGGTGGCAAAAACACCACCAATATTTAATTTCCGAGAAAAATCTCAGTTACTGGAGTTTGACGATTATAATTACTGCTCATAACGCGCCCATAAGCTCCAGCATCAATCACTGCCAGGAACTGACCTTCCCTCAACTCCGGAAGAGTCACGCTTCCTGCCAGAACATCTGAGCTCTCACAAATAGGACCTACAATCTGGTACGCCTTTTCAGCAGCGCCATCAACTTGATGAAGAACCAAAATGCGATGCTTGGCCTGATACAAAGCTGGACGCAATAGATGATGCATTCCCGTATCTACGATAGCAAAAGTGTGATGGCTTGTCTTTTTAATATACTCTATACGCGTGAGTAACACTCCGCCATGAGCCACCAACCATCGGCCTGGCTCCACCATCAAACATTTAGAGAGGCCTTTCCAACTGTCACCAATGCGCTGACCCCACTCTTCTGCCAGTTCTAACTCCTTCAACTCATCGGTGCGATCATAAAAAATTCCGAGGCCACCGCCCGCATCGAGGGAGTCAAATTCGTAGCCTTTACTTTTCCATTCTTTAATTACCGGTACTAATTTATTGTAAGCTTCCGAGCAGGCACTTAAGTCAACCAGTTGCGAGCCAATGTGCACACTAAAACCTTGAAACACCAACTTGGAATTTGATTTTAGTATTTGATCGCACTCAGGCAAAGACTCCACTTCAATGCCAAACTTATTATTTTTTAAACCTGTAGCAATATAGGGATGCGTTTTAGCATCCACATTCGGATTGACCCGCAATCCGATAAAGGCCTTAAAATTATGCTTTTGCGTGAGATCATTGATTCGTCGTAATTCCGGAATACTCTCCACGTTGATTTGACGAATTCCGAGCCTCAAAGCAAAGAGAATTTCGTTTTCAGTTTTTCCGACACCGGAAAAAATAATTTTTCGAGGCGAACAACCTTGCTGCAAACTCCATTCGAGTTCTCCGCGTGAAACCACATCCATCCCAAAACCCAAATCGACAAAAAGGCGCACCACTTCTCTACAATCATTGGCTTTCAATGCGTAGTAGACTTCGGTGTTTGCAGGGAGAGCCGATTTCAAGGCTTGCGCTCGTTTCGCCATATACTTGCCATCATACACATAGATGGGCCCCTCATAATTTTCGGTGAGAGCGGAAAAGTTGATGCTTTGAGCTTCGAATTTCAGTTGTTTTTCATTATAGATCAGCATGAAATGCAGACTAACATTTGACTTTTCTCAGAGTCAAAACCCATAATGCGAAAACTATGACAACAATGCAAAGCTATAGCCTCGGAAATTCTGCGCACGGTTTACCCATTAAAGTATTTGAGTTTGGATGTAAGGAATGGCCCGCCGTCTTATGCCTTGGAGGCGTTCACGGTGACGAAATCGAAGGCGTGGCTCTGGCCTGGTCTTTGTGGGATGAATTTGTACGCAATTATTCGCTCAAGCTCAATTTAATTTTGATCCCCGAAATGAATCCCGACGGTGTGTTGTACAAGACACGCGTCAATGCAAACAAAGTTGATTTGAATCGAAACATGCCAACAGCGGATTGGATTTCACAAACCCTTAATCCTCGTTATCCTCCCGGACCTCACGCTGCAAGCGAACCTGAAACAAAAGCCTTTTTGCAACTCTGGAACTCTAGACCAATTCAGTTTGTATTTTCATTTCACTCTTGGAATCCCTTGATCAATACCAACGGTCCCTGCCAAGATGAGGCCGAAATTTTACATCAATGGATAGGTTCTCCCATTGAGTCAAGTATGGGCTACCCAACCCCGGGAGCTTTAGGAACTTTTGCGGGCCTTGAAAAAGGGATTGGCACGATTACCCTTGAAATTCAACGCGGCCTTCTCAACGATGCCGTCATTCAAAAATATAAACCTGGTATGCTCGAGGCCCTTAAAGGACTTGAATCTCGACTTACAAAAATCAATTCATCTAAGTAAAAGGAGCCTTTTCATGACTACCTCTTCATTTCAACAAGCCATCGAATCCATATACCAAAAAATCCAGAGCGGCACAGCTCTGAGTGATTTATCCGCCGCCGAAACAAAACAAATTGAAAATGTGATTCAAGGCCTTGACCAAGGCACACTTCGTGTCTGTGAAAAAATCAATGGCCAATGGACCACCAATGCTTGGATCAAACAGGCTATCCTCCTCTATTTTCGTATAACGAAAATGCAAAGTATGGAGGCCGGTGATTTTAATTTTTTTGATAAAATCCCCGTTAAAAAATGGACTGAAGCCGACAAAGTTCGTGTTGTACCTCCCGCTTTTGTTCGCCAAGGAGCTTTTGTAGCACCGGGCGCGATTTTAATGCCTTCGTATGTTAACATCGGCGCTTATGTAGGTTCGGGAACTATGGTTGACACCTGGGCCACTGTCGGATCTTGCGCTCAAATTGGTACTAATGTCCATCTCTCGGGTGGCGTTGGTATTGGTGGTGTTCTAGAACCTGTGCAAGCAAGTCCCGTCATCATCGAGGACAATGCCTTTATTGGCTCTCGTTGTATCGTGGTTGAAGGCGTTGTCGTTGAAGAAGGTGCCGTGCTAGGAGCTGGAGTTACAATCACTGCGAGCACTAAAATCATTGATGTGACTCAAGCTCAGCCTGTGAGCTATCAAGGCCGAGTTCCAAGCCGATCAGTGGTGATCCCTGGCACAACTATGAAGGAGTTTGCAGCAGGAACCTACGGAGTTCCATGCGCACTGATCATTGGTCAGCGTAAGGCATCTACTGATTTAAAAACGTCTCTGACGGACGCCCTTCGTGACTATCAAGTGTCCGTTTAATGCCATATTCAATTTGTTCGTAGCCCATCGTTGACTGAGTCTCGGCTTGGGCTACTTTCTAACTTAAAAGGGTATAACATCAGCTCGATCTTTCATTTTCATTTTGGCAATACATTGTTGTTTTTATTAAACAATACTGAATTAACATTTATTTTCTAAAATATAGTTGCTTAGTCCTTTTCCAAAACGTATTTAACAAATATCCGACAATTGTAAATGCCACAGGTTTTTACATTCTATGTTGGCTGACCAACCATAATTGACATCACAGTTGATTCGTTGATGGCCAACCATGAATCAGAATTCCAGGAAATTTGCAGTGTACGTTGGGTAATGGATTTTTCAACAGCTGGCTATATGCCCATTTTGTTAGGAGAGGACCAAAAGATGGATACTAGTACAATCAATTCCGGAGATACCGCCTGGATTTTAACTGCCACAGGGCTCGTTTTATTAATGACCCCAGGATTGGCACTATTCTATGGAGGAATGGTTCGTAAAAAGAACCTTCTATCCACCATGTTTCAAAGTTTTATTTCAATGTCCGTTGTGAGCCTTTTATGGATTCTGGTAGGATTTAGCTTATCCTTCGGAACAAGCATTGGAGGATTTATCGGCAATCCCTTCACTTACTTGGGGTTTGATGGCGTTGGTCTCGATCCCAATATTAATTTTTCTGCCACCATCCCTTTTGCACTTTTTGCACTTTTTCAAATGAAGTTTGCGATTATCACCCCAGCCCTTGTGACCGGAGCTTTTGCTGAAAGAGTTAAATTCAAAGCCTATCTATTGTTTCTCGTGTTTTTTAGTTTAGTTATTTATGCACCGGTCGCTCACTGGACTTGGCACCCTGATGGATTTCTGCGCAAACTCGGTGTTTTAGATTTTGCAGGTGGAACCGTTGTCCACATCACTGCCGGCGTAGCCGCACTCGTTGCCGCACTGATGATGCGCCGAAGAGTCCATGCTGAACACACTCCCACAAACATTCCTTTCGTGATGCTTGGCACTGGCATGCTGTGGTTTGGTTGGTTTGGTTTTAACTCGGGCTCTGCATTGGCTGCCAATGCCCAAGCCACCCAAGCCTTTCTCACTACAAACTCCGCTTCAGCGGCTGGTATGCTTACCTGGGTCATTATTGATTGGTTTCAAAAAGGAAAGCCCTCGGCCCTTGGCGCTTGTGTTGGTGCCGTTGTCGGCTTAGTGGGAATCACACCTGCGGCAGGGTTTGTCTCTGTTGGTTCAAGTGTATTGATAGGTATGGTGGCCTCGATGGCTGCTTATTGCGTGGTTCTTCTACGCTCCCAAACATCTATTGATGATACTCTCGACGTTTTTCCATGCCACGGTATTGGTGGAATTGTGGGAATGATAATGACCGCCATTTTAGCTAAAGATGTTGGTCTCATTTATGGTAAGACTGATACATTGTTAGCGCATATGATTGGCCTTGGAGTCGTTGTTGGCTACACCGGCATTGCCTCATTTGTTGCCTTCTCCCTTATTCGTAAACTAGTTCCTCTTGAAGTCGAAGCTGAGGGAGAATTGATTGGTTTGGATATCGATCAACATGGCGAGAATATTGGTGATTCCATGGGAATCCTGGATCCTCGCCACCTTAGCACTGTCAACTTTTCGACGAACGCCAGACCAAACAATAGCGATGCTCCGACAAAAAATAAAACTATGGAGCGCACCCTACTAGGCCATTAGGGCATGCGTCAGGTGACTTTAGAATAAAGGTAACCATTAAAAAGCAAAAACTCCCCAAAGAATACCTTGGGGAGTCGTCTAAGTGCTATAAACGTCTTGTTCTATTAGTACTTATACCATTTTCAGTTAGAAAGTAGACCAAGCCGAGACACAGTCAACGATGGGCTACGAACTAAATGGAAATGGTATTATTTATCTTTTCAAAGAAGCTTCAACTTCTGAACGATATTGCTTCATCAACATCTCAGTAACTTCTTTTTTAGAAAGCTTCAAGCTGTCGCAAAGTTGAGACATAACTTGGAGTGGAGGAGAACAAAGTCCTCTTTCCCAGTTAGAAACAAACTGAGGGCTTGAATAACCCAAAGATCGGCTAAGATCAGATTGAGTGATATTCAACTCAATACGACGTTTTGCCAACATTGATCCGATTGTGTACTTGTTTTTTGTTTTTGCCATTTGCCTACCCTCTTTTTGTGAAGTTGGTTGTTAATTGATAGCTTCAAAGCATGTCAATAATATTTGTGTGGTCAAATAGCACAGTTCTTCAAAATTTGTTTAGATAAATTCACATGACAAAAAAAATTTCCCAGATACGGGACAAAAATTGGCACCTAAGCCTTACCAGGCTTTAAACGTAATCTAATTCGATCTGAGCGCATCCGCCGGCCTCAAAGCCAATAAGCGATTCATGGCTAACCGAACAGCTCCATAAATAACAATTATTGCTAAAGCTAAAACGATTAAAATAAATAGGAAATCAACCCGAGCCGGTACCTCGCTATCATAATAAATGTCGGGCAAAACTTTCAATGGGTACTTTTCCAGATACAAGCCCCCAAGAATGCCCAGCAAACTTCCAACTCCCAACCCGATGCCTGCCAAATACATTCCCACACGTTGAAAAAGGTCACGTAAACCGACATTGGAAAAACCGACAGCCATCAATAAACCCATTTCCTTTTTCTTTTGCGTGATCAAAAGTGTCAACACCGACCAAATCGAAAATGTGGTTATCAAGGCACTCAAACCTAAAAAACTTCCTAACATGAGCTTCTCAAGCCGAAGCGCCGAGAACACCGCAGAATTACGCTCGCGCCAAGTTTCGATTTTCACGTCTTTAAAACGAGCTAAGGATTTTTTCACGTCAGCGGCATCATAAGGATCCTTAAGCCAGATGTCATACCCTACACGACGGCTGCCTGCCTTTGAAAAGTTAAGGAGTGCTTTTCCTCGTTGAAAGAGAACCATTTGCGAATCCAGTTCCGCCACATTTGTTGATACAATCTGCCGGACCAAAACCTTAGAAAATGGCGGATTCTCACCCGGTGCCATCAATAAGCTTTCAGGAGGCAAGACCGTAACATGATCGCCTTCGAAGACATTCATTTGTTTAGCGAGCCCTGACCCCATGATCACTTCATCTTGCTCAGGTATCTCAAAGCTGGGAGAAAAACTGGAATGAGTTTGCTGAGGAAGCTCAGCTAACTTACTAAGCATTGATTCCATAGTTTGCTCAGTGACCCCTCTGGCGATTGCACCATGAAAAATACCATCCACCGTCCTTAAAATAACATCCTGCCGGTCGAAAAGTTGAACATCCACAGAAGCTTGGGTCTTTAAGTATTTTGCGAATTCATGATTGAGAATTTCTCCTTCACTGACGTTCTTTTCAAATTCGGCGATGAGATGGGGTTCTAAGGCCAAGATGCGCAGATTAATATTATGGTGAAGTCCAGACATCACACTGAGTACCAAAATAAAAGCAGCAACTGCCACCCCTATACTCAGCATTGATAACCAAGCGATGCGTTTTACTAAAGAACCTGCACGAACCGAAAATAAATAACGTTCAAAAAATAACCATGAAAGCATGCCCCAGATTACGGACGCTTTTCAAAGAAATCAACTGTATCGTTAAAAATCTTGTCCGGGATCCCCAACGCTTTCTTAAGAGCCACGTCACGGTCAAAAACGCTATCAAGCATGGGTATAAACATTTTCCATTCGTTACTAATATGGATGCGGTAATACTGCCAACTCACCAATGGTAGCCCTCCTAACTCCACGGCAATTAGAGGCCAATCACTGCCGTAGAGCACCCGACAATTATGCTTTTTCTCAAAGTTCTCTTTTTTACGCTCCGCCATACAGGCATGGATAAAAGGAATCGCTTTTTGAACGTGATTATAACGATTAATTTGAGTCACCGCCGAAATATCAATATAGAAATTCTCATAGTCTCTCATAAAGTCACTGATGATATCATAGCCCTTGCGCTTTTTGTTTAATTCTGGATCAAAATAAGTCCCATCGGAGCTCATATGTGCCCCAATCACCGTTACACCCATTTTTAGAGGTTTGCGTAAAAATGAGGGATTACATAACTCATTTTTAGACCAGAGAAATGTGGATTCATCTCCTGTATGACTTAGTAGTGGAAGATTTAACTCCTTGAGCTTTTGGTAAAAAGCCTCAAGACGAGCATCCTCTTCTGCGGGACTGAAATCCATAATACAAGGGATCCACTTTATTAAAACGGCCCCATTCTTCTTTGCCCACTCAAGCTCTTCAAGAGCCCCTTTTTTGAAAGGATTTATACTGGCGCCAAAAAGAATATTTTTATATTTAGGAATTTCATTTACCAAGAATTGATTGCTAAACATCACTTGCGTTCGTTTTTTATCTAGCTCTCCGGTCTTGCGATCATAAATTCCATCCAAGGCAAGAACTACTGATTTTTTGATGTACCTTGTTTTTTCAATTCGTTCGCTCAATTTTTTTATGACAATCTGATCACCAAATTGCTCAATCTCTTGCCGTGTCACTTCCAAGGAGCTTAAATAAACGCTCATTTTCAAGCTCTTTTGGAAATCTTCACTCACATAGCAGCCGCTCTTTTCGAGCATGCATGCAAAGTGAACATGCATATCAATCAAGTCCTTGCTAGGCGCATCGGGGGGCCATGAATTTGCATCAAAAAAATTGGCTTCGGGGTCGTCGCCTGGAATCGGACCAACTTCAACCGCGCTTGGATTCCGTGCAATCAACTTAGACGGTACAGCATACATTAATTTTACGAAACCAATTAGTGTAAATAAAATCAATGCAGAAACTAATATTTTCATTTTACTTTATCCTCTAGTTTACTTTTCACTTTCAGGAACTTGTAGTTTATCTTCAGCGGGTTCGCGACGTTTAGATTCCTCTTCGCGAACCTCTTGAACATTACCTCGCACAAACATTGACTTTTGCATGGCCTTCAATAGCACCACTGCCTCATCCAGAGCTTCCACCGCACGACGACTAGTTTTTGGGAGATTTGGCGCCATTTGCACAATCGTTGGCGTTAACAACTTAAAGTTATCTGTCAGAACTGCAATATTCTGCATAATCTTGGTCATATCTTTGCCAAGAGCAGGCGCCTTTTCAATCACGATCGGAATCATTTCATTGAGCTGCTGTGTTGTCGTCGATAAGTTACCGAGCACAGTTCCCACGTTATCTTTTCTTGTCGCTTGCCGACTCAACTTTATAACCTCTTCCGACATAGCATTGAGATTACGCACTAAAGGTTCAATTTGATCGAACGTTTTAACGATTGCTTCCGTTCGCTGTGTGCTCGTGAATGCGTCGACCAGGATTTTCACGTTAGCGAGCAATCCATTCATCGCTTCAAGGTAATCACCCAATTTTCGGCCGCTAAGAACAGTCATAATATCAAGAGTCTCATGGGCCTTGAGCATCGCATTTTCCTGAAGAATTGGAGATTCTTTTGATCCTACGGTTAATTCGAGAACGCGCTCCCCGATGACGAAGGGACGAATCAATTGCGCAAGGCTGTCTTCTTTAATTTTATTGCGAAATCTCTCCAGAACATTAAAATTCACTCTGATTTTATTGGTATCTAAAAGCTCAACCCGTTCAACGGCACCAGCACGAAGACCAGCAATCAACACATCAGTACCGGAATGAACGCCATCTGCATTTTCAAATTCGGTCACTAACTGTATTCGAGGCGCAAACCAGTCCCTTTTGATGGCAACCACCACTGCGCCACCAAGACCACTCACGATGAAAATGACGACAAACAAACCGGCGACTCGCTCAAACTTGTTAAACTTTATTGCCATCATAGGCTGACCGCCTCTTTTTCAACTTGATGCAAATAGATCTGTCCACTCTCGAAATAAATCGACGTTGTTTCAATCTGACGTACAAAGGCCTCATCATACGAGGAAAAGATCACAGTATGATTCTTGCCAGATTTTCGAAGGTCTTCGATCGCACTACAATAGAGATCCACTAAAGGTTTTGAAAGGCCCACAGTCAGATCATCTAAGAGTAAAATTTCTGGTTCTAACAATAGCGAGCGGATCAAGCAGGTCAATTTTCTGATCCCTCCCGAAACATTCGCGGGTCGCATATCTCTGGATTTATTGAGCCCAAACTTATCAATATAGTAGTTAACGCGATCCTGAGCTTCAGCGGGTGAACAAATCCGGTGATAGTTCAATGGTAAAAGTAAATTATCATTAATGGTACGGTTACTGATCAACCCCCCGAGATCAAAGGTATAACCAATCTTCAAGCGGAAGGGTAAGAAATCCTCAAAGTTCAGATCAATAACATTGATGCCATTAACCTCAAATTGCCCATGGTTAGGCACTTGTAAACCAGCCAACAATTGCAATAAAGTTGATCGCCCTGCTCCCCGGTCACCACGAAGGGAAATTGTCTCGCCCAGTGGAAATTTCAGACTGGCATGATCCAGAATATTATCTTGTCCTTCAAAGGCAAAACTCACGTCTTTAAGTTCAACAGTTTGAATTAAAAAGTTCATATAACACCCAAGTTCACGAGTTGATTGAGATAGAATAAAGTCGTCACAGTTAAATTAAAAACAGTTACGTAGATGATACTATCCACCACGGCTTTCGTAGTCACTTGCGGGACTTCGTGGGGACTTCTCTTTACCAATAAACCTTGATAGCAGCTCACAACAAAAATGATCATCCCACCAAAGGCTGTTTTCACAAGAAACAAAAAAATATCTTCAATGGCGAGAGCACGAACCAAAGATTCGGTAAAAAAGGACAAAGGCATATCATGAATCAAACGCGTGAAAAGGTAACCGCCAAACAAAGCGATGACGATATAGTAGTAAGCCAAACAAATGACACTGATGACTCCTCCGAGTATTCGTGGGAACACAATAAAGCTGAGGGGATTAATTCCCATGGATTCGAGCGCCTCGATTTCGCGATTGGCACGCATATTACCAACTTCCGAAGCTACTGCCGTTCCTGATCGCGCGATCACCACAAGTGCAGTTAACAGAGGTCCCACTTCCCGAACAATGATCACCACCAGCAGGTTACCAATCATGGAGCTTCCACCAAGAAGTGATAACTGAGCTGAGCTTTGTAAGATAACTATCGATCCAGTGGCCAGTGCTAAAACGCTAATGAGGGGCATTGCTTGCCAACCGGTAAAATATATTTGCGCCGATACCACACTGAAAATGGTTCTGATTCCTTGAGCTTGATCTGAAAGTGTGGCGCGAAAGGAGAAATAAACCATCATCAATACACGAATGGTGTACTCGATATTATCAATCACCTTTTTTCCAAGATTGTCGATTGCTCTAATTACCATAGACTCCTCACCAAATCTATCGGCGTTTGACGGAGTAAAGATGAGTCGGGTCTAGATATATTTTCTTATTTTCACACAATTTAAAAACCCTTTTCGGAGCAAGACTGTTGAGTTGACTGTGCGAAGCTCAACCTTAGGCCCTAAAGAGGCGTCCTGATGACCAAAAAAATTAATATTGCGGTAGCACTCATTTTAACCTGTGGCTTTTTCACCGCCTGCGTGACGGAAGTTGCTAGACCAAAGCGCAGTTTCGCTAAAAGCATGAGTTATGAAATATTGCCTTCAGATAACTTAATTTTAGGCGGACGTATCCCCTCTGACGATGAGGAAATCCGTAAAACAAGGGTTGACCTCCTAGACGTCGAACAAGATTCTCTTTGCACTGGAACTATTATCGGTATGCGGTTGATTCTCACCGCTGCCCATCGTTGGCTGTGTCGTCGGCCTGGTTTACTTTCTAAATCCGCACGTTCAAGAATCTAAACCAGGCCCGTTCCCAAGCTTTTTATTAAAAAACAGCGGCCCCACAATAGATTAGATTCTGCAAAAAAAGAGCCAAATTCAAGGCGCCAAGCTTCAGATCGAACGAGGCGTAGTAGGGCGGGGTTTCCCCTCTGTGAAGGGGTGCCCACGTTGAGTGAGAGATGAAGTGAAGGCAACGCAGAAGTTGGACTTTTTCAGCGGAATCTAGATTATGCTTTTCTATTGACTCACTCGGATTCACTTAAGCTATCCTGAAACTGTTGCAAAGGATGCTTAATATGATTCTCAAATGGTTATTTGGATTATCATTTCTATTAACTCCCAAAATTTTAATTTCATCACAAGAGACGAATTCCAAAATCGCGAACGATGGGACCGAGGTTCGAGAAAAGATGATGGTATGGTCCCGACAACTAGGTGTAACTTGTGTTTATTGTCACAATCTCGATAACTTCAAAGATGACACAAAAAGTGCTTTTAAAGTTTCTGTGCGACACAACCAAATGGTTAAAACCCTGCAAGAAGAGGTTTTTCAGGACCGAGATAAAGGTAATGCTTTGAAGTTGAAAGTCGACTGTTATATGTGCCATAGAGGCAAAGACCAGCCTAGTTACAAAGAACCACCCAACCTCTTAACAAAATAAATTTTATTTCATTCTCTACCACCCTAAAAAAACCATTCCGGCGGCCACAATCGTTATGGCTCCCCCTGCAAGAGCATGGGTCCATCGCTCAAGCATTTTTAATTTCACAAAAGTTAAGCCTTTGTAGGCCAGACTGACAATGCCCATCATCGTTAATATAGTGATAAAACCAAACGCCAAAACAACAAAGATCAATGTGCTAACATCCTTCTGTACGGCAGGGTACATCAAAACCGGAATAAGCGGCTCACAAGGACCAAAGACAAAAATCAGAAATAACACCCATGGCGTAGTCACACTACTTTCCTTGGCGTGTTCATGGATATGTTCATGGTCATGGGTGTGATCATGGGCGTGGGAATGATCTAAATGCTGATGATGGTGAGAATGAGGTTTTCCCAATAAACCTTGTTTGAGTCCCCAGAGAAGATACAGTATACCAAAACTCAACAACAGCCATCCAGCCACATCACCGCGAACTCCTTCAATATGAACTAGTTCACCGACGGCCCAACCCAAACCAATTCCAAGAAATCCCAAAATGACGGAACTAAGCACATGCCCCAGCCCACAGCCAAACGTGATCCAAAGGGTTCTCCGAAGACTCCATCCTTTAGATTTAGAGAGCACAATAAACGGCAAATAATGATCTGGTCCAAGTAGTGTGTGAACAAATCCAATGCTCGTAGCTAGGTACAAAAACGGAAGAACATTTGACTCCATAGAGCCTCCACCAATTTAGAGACAAGAAACCTACCATACATTCTATCAAAACTAAAGGCTCGCTTGTATTTGCCCGCCAACCCCATCCAATACTGAGCCGCTTTTGCAGACCCCATGCACAACAGTGACATTTTAGGGATAGCTTAAAGGCCTTCCCTGCCCAACTTACTTGAATTCATTTTTTCCTGCCCTAATGAGCGATTCAATGTTAAATGAGCGAGGATGAACGAACCGAAGAAAACGCCTCCTACCGAAGAAAACCTTGTTCGCCTCAGTAAATTGATGACAGAGCGAGGGATTTGCTCGCGTCGCGAAGCTGATCACTATATCGAGCGCGGCTTAGTATTTGTTGATGGAGTCAGGATTAATCAGCTTGGCACCAAGGTTTCTGTCAATTGTCAGATTGAACTAGCGGCAAAAGCCCAAGAACGTCAGGACTCACTGGTTACAATTATTTTGAATAAACCCGTTGGATATGTCTCCGCACAACCGGAAAAAGACTATGTACCAGCGGTGCAACTTATCACTGATGATTCTCAATTTCGACTTGCTCATCAAAAGGGACTTCGCTTGGAGCGCAAACATTTCGAGGGCCTCGCTGTGGCGGGAAGACTGGACATTGACTCACAGGGTCTTCTGCTATTCACACAAGATGGGCGACTCGCTCGTAAAATCATTGGTGAGAATAGTGAAATCGAAAAGGAATATCTTGTTCGCTTTAAAGGCGAAGCTACCGACGAAAAACTAAAATTATTGCGTTTTGGCCTCAGCTTAGATGGAAAGAGCCTTAAGAGAGCCAGAGTGGATCGTCTTAATGAAGATCAACTACGATTTGTCCTCAAAGAGGGCAAAAAACGACAAATCCGAAGAATGATGGAACTCGTAGGTCTACAGGTGATAGGCCTGAAGAGAGTTCGCATTGGGAAACTAAGACTCGGCACTCTCCCTGAAGGCCAATGGCGTTTTGTTGAGCAGAACGAAGAAATTTGACAATTGCAACGACCTTCTTTAACCTCTCCTCCATATGGGAAAAGGTTGGAAAACATCAATAAAAGTAGCAAATGCAGCAAAAAAAGGGGCCGTTTTTACTAAAGTGGTCCGTGAAATTCAGGTCGCAGCTCGCCTTGGGAGTCCTGATCCGGCAGCGAATTCGCGCCTCAGGATGGCAATTGATGCCGCCCGAGACGTTAGTTGCCCGAATGACACCATCGAGCGCGCCATTAAAAAAGGTGCAGGTCTTCTCGAAGATACACAAATTGAAGAACTCACTTATGAAGGTTATGGCCCTCACGGAGTTGGAGTTATTGTTGAATGTCAAACAGACAATCGCAATAGAACTGCCCCCGAAGTTCGCCTTATCTTTAAAAAACATGACGGCAATATGGGAGAATCAGGAAGTGTGCAATGGATGTTCCAACGAGTAGGATTACTCGAAGGAAAGAAATCCGGAGCCTTTGATCCTGAAGAAGAAGCGATCGAAGTTGGCGCTGAAGAAGTTTATAAAAACGAAGATGGCAGCTATATGTTTATCACTCATATGGAGTCCCTCGAATCAGCTCGAGAAGCATTAACGAAGCGGGGATGGTCTATAACAAAGGGCGAACCCTCATTTAAACCAAATCAAGTGACTGAGCTTTCCGATGAACAAATGAAGGACGTTGCAGAGTTTCTGAGTGAACTTGAAGAGCACGATGATACCCATCGCGTTCATGCCACTCTTGCCTTCGGTAACGCCTAACCAGCTATTGCAGAAAAAGTCTCTTTTTCTGCAATATTCAATTTGAGCTTATATCCTTATAGACTTAATAAATAATCTAAATTAATTTTATTTTCCCAATCCATGACATTGGCAATCTTACGCATCAATAGAAGCTCATGATCAAGAATATACGTTTCCGGGAGCTTGATCGTGCCATAGCTTTTCGCTGAAGTTCGTTGCGCATCAAATAGATAAATCACTTTGGGAGCATCAATCTTAAAAGACTGCACAAAGTTTTTTACCTGCTCTGCATTTTCGTCTAAACTAATAGCGATGATACGAACCCGATCCTTAAAGTGGTTGCTCGCTCTTAAGAGCGATGGCAATTCCTCCCGACAAGGCCCGCACCACGAAGCCCAAAAATGCACAATATAAACAGTTGTTTCTTGTCAGTCTTGTCATGAAAAAGCTCGCCCACCCATGATCGGCAGTATTGCTCACACGGCCAAGTCAGATACGTCTACTTATACCTTGGATGGCACAGACCCCAACGACTGTATTAAAAGTCATGATGGCGCTCAAAACTCTGGAGCTTGGAAAAGTCTGGCTATTGTTGGAGATTATCACGATCCCATAAGCATACGGCATTTCAAAATGGCCATATGGGATGTGCCACTTTCCAAAATCAAATAGCTCATTTAGTTCGCGCAAATCAGAAGCCCATTCTGCCTTCAACGACAAAGGAACTTATTCCTGCACCTATTGTCATAACTAAATTAAAACATTCCATTCTGTCACAGAGCTTCACTCCGCAAAAGCCTTTGCCATCAATCGTTTTACGCCCTCATGTTTCAAACTAAGGTTTTAGTTGATAACAACTAAAACCTTAGTTATTGTCTAACTTCAGAGGGGCAATCATGAAAAAGGCAAAAGCAAAAGAACTCGACACCAAAAAACTCACAGACACTGAGTTAGAACTCATGAACATCCTATGGACCTTAGGCGAAGGCACTGTTAATGACGTGATGGAACAGCTGCCAAAAAATCGCGAACTCGCCTACACTTCCGTCTCCACTATTTTACGAATCCTCGAACAAAAACAAATTTTAAAAACGCGCAAGGAAGGCCGGGGTCACGTTTATATTCCCGTGTTAAAAAAATCTGACTTTGAATCCTCAACTCTTGAACATGTTATCAACAATGTCTTTGCGGGAACCCCTGTGGCGCTCATTCGACAGCTCCTCTGTTCCTCTAAAATTAAAGAGCAAGATCTCGACGAAATTAAAAAAATCATTGAGAGCGCAAGGATGCCAAAATGATTACCGTTAATACATTCACCTCCTTTTTAAATTTCAATGTACTGCTCATCCTCGCTCCGATGATTCTAAGTGTCCTCGAGAAACTTTGGCAAAAATCTCCTGAGCGACTTTCCGCAAAATCACTTTTAAATATTCATTATTTTTTTCTATCTTTGGTATTCCTCGGAGCCCTTATTCATCCATTTATACCGCAGTCGGATTTTCTCGTTTCTTCAGCCAAAATATGGATGGCACCATCACTCAAATCTTTCGATTCTCAATTTAAAATATCCGAACCAGGCGGCTATATGACCCTTCCTGCTGCGGATAATGCTATCATTGCACCCCTGCAAGCTTTAAATAATGGCTATTTACTAATATCCTTTGTTGTTATCGTCGTGGCGGCAGTCCTCTTTTTACGACAGCTTCATAAAATTATTAACATCATCAAAGAAGCTCATTTTATTCGGCGGCAAGGCCGCATTCGGATTCTTACTCATCCACACCTCGTCATTCCATTTTCATTTTATTTTCCAGGAAGTGCTTTTGTCATTTTACCTTCAAGCCTTTTAACTAATGCAAAACATTTGCGGATGGTTATTTCCCATGAAATTCAGCATCATCGTCAGGGAGATACATTTTGGGTGTATCTACTGTGGGGATTACGCACCCTTTGCTTCTTCAATCCCGGAATTTACTTTTGGGATCACAAAATTTCTGAAATACAAGAATTCGCTTGCGATGAGACTTTAACTGGCCATAAGGGTTTCGATTCGCAGGCCTATGCGGGCTGTCTCTTCGAGATGGCTCAAACCGTCGTCAAACACTCCAGTGGCTTTATTGGCGCCAAAGGTTTTTTTGGAGTGAATGGCGGCGAACAACTTAAAAGGAGAATTGAGAATATGTTCTATGAAAGAAAAGCAAAGATAAATGGATTGTCTTTAACTCTCGCTTCAACACTTTTTCTTACTTTGGCAGGAGTTGCAGCTCTGGCAACCAAGGGAGTCATTCAAGATCGACGTGTTGATATCAACCAAGCCCAAGCCATGGCCGAACGAGCCCAGAAAGATACTGACTTTCCCATCATCGTTAATGACTTGGTTCTTAAACAACTCAACAAATACCTAGGGACTCCGGATGGGCGAGATTTTATGAAGGAATCTCTGCTAAGGATGCAGAACTATAAACCTGTCATTGACTCTCACATTGAAAAGTATGGCGTACCCAATGAGCTACTGGCTATCCCCATAATCGAATCTGGCTATAAGAACCTAACTCAAGGTCAGAGCCACACCTCAATGAAGTCAGCTGGTCTGTGGCAATTTATTCCAGGAACAGCTCGGAATTTTGGTTTGCTCGTAGAAGCCAAGAAAGATGAGCGGCTTGATGTCCCGAAAGCGTCAGATGCCGCCATTCGCTATCTCCAATCCAATCATCTCCGATTTCAAGACTGGCATTTGTCGATTTTGGCTTACAATATTGGAGAACACAATCTCCAGATGTTGATGACAAACTTCACTACGCGAGATCCCTGGACTATTATTCGTAAAACTAAAATTGGTGACGCTGACTACCTTCCCAAACTCATGGCCTCAGTGATCATTATGAAAAACCCAGAGAGTGTAAATTAATCTGAGCGGAGGTCAGTCGTTCTAATCCCTCCGGCGCTGACCTCCGTTGCCTTTGCAATTCCTATTTAAAATTTAAAGTGTCTAAGTTTTGATGAGCAAAGCTTCTTTGCGGCACAAAGCAAGCCATCGCTTTTGATGCTGACACTATAATTGCTCACCTTTAAAATGTATGATTTTACTAAACAAGACTCGAAAATGCTCTTTTGGCACAACAGCCCGCCAAAATCAATCACCCGAAGGTCCCTTCGAAACTGCCGTCATTGGGCTCATCAATGATATTTATAAGGACTTTCCGCCCAACGCTCATCCAAAGCTAGTTTGGTTGCTTGTGAACACATTTCAAACTGAACTTGCAAGTGCTAAACAACGTTCCAATGGATTCTCCTCCGAAACTTTAAAACTGACTGTTGGAAAGGGAGCCTTTTCTACCAGTGCCTTTGCCTATATCGGGCGGCAAGGAATGTCAGAAAAAGAGTTCGGTTTCTTTTATAAGGCTGGCGCCCTTTTTTAACTGATGGACGATTTTTGTGATATCAATACTGATATTGAGGAAGGGGTTGAGACATTCTTTACCCGAGGAGTTGCAAACAATCAAAGTATTGAAAATGAACTCAATGGATTAATTGCCTTGTTTAAAAATATTGAAATCGACTTGAAAAACAAGAATGGAGAGCTTGCCCACCTGTCAGAGTATTATAGATATTCTAGCAATATCCTTTCATATCCAAATGTTGGCGAGTTTTGCTAAGCTTCCGGCCACCCTATCCTCCAGTGGCCTCAATGCTTATGCAAAACTTCATCCTTTGAGTCAAAAACAATTAAAACACTTCGGAATTCGTGCCTTACAAGCTTATGATTATGCCTTTCAAGAACAACAAAATCCATTTATTAAAGAGTTGTATCAGTTTCTTTTTCAATCTACTGCATTTCCAGAAACGAATGATCTCCCTCTGGAATACAGAATTCTCGCCAATAAGGTGAGATCAAAGTTTCAGACGTTATAATCTCTATCGGCTAATGATCATTTTATAAACACCACTCACCACAACATAAGAGAACATCATATTCCATAAGATCAACACGAGTGAGACACTCACCTTTATTATTGAAAAGGTTCTTTTGTTCTGCATCGCTTTTGCCAGGTAATACGCAGCAAACAGCGGTGGCAAGAAGGGCAAAAACAAACAAAAGAGCGCGCTGAAATAGAATTTCCTCACATAATCATTTTCAGCAAAATTAAAATCATCCGGGTGACGTGGCCCCAACAATCGATCCACGCCTCCTGAGTTCAATGTAACTTCTTGCTCAAGCTCCAAGATTAACTGACTTGCTTTTTCTGCATCCTTTTCATCAACTAATATTCGGTATCCATCAATCACCGCTGACGCTCCAGACAAATAGAGGTTAGGCGTGTTTGGATAAATAACATTTATTGAGGCATCAGCACCATAAGTTATGATGCCATTTTTCTCCAACCTATCCGTGACTAAATCTCGCATAAAGATGTCGGAAGCTCTAAAAACCAATACGGTTTTCATTTTTAAATCCTTTTCTCTCAGTGACTCACTGAATTCTGAGTCTCACAAATTTAACCAAAGAGCCGAGTCTCGGCAAGACAGCTATGGTCAGCCAGAGAAAACCAAGTCATCCCAATACTTAACGCAGCTTTCAACCTGTCCGACGCCAATAAGTAAGATTCACTTGACGCCCATAATTTACTCAAAGCTCTTCTGAGCGACTTCAATTTTCTAAAAAAGATGCGGTGATTTTTTAGACACATTGCTAAAGTACTTGCAGATGTTCCTACTAATATAGCAAATCTGAAAACTCTTCTCAACTCTGGTGAATGGAATATTTTTTTATAAATGCCATAAGGCTAACTATGAGCTTCTAGAAACTAACCGTGCCATTCTTCTCGCAATAAACCAAATACAACCTCATTGCAGGGCTTACCATTGATCAGGAAATGACTCCTCAACAGACCTTCTTTTGTAAACCCCAGACGATTCAGTAATCTCAAAGAGGCTTCATTTTTATCATGAACATGAGCGATCAATTTTCTCAAGGGAGTTACCGCGAAAGCTTCGTGAATCATAAGGCGTACCGCTTCCGTCGCAATACCTCGACCATGGTAATTCTCCGAAAGCCCATAGGCAATTTCAGCAAACATCATCATACGATTAATATTTTTCAATGAGACAGTACCCACTGGCTTGCCTTCATATTCGATAAACCAACGAAAACTATTGACCCGGTCAAACTCTTCCAAATCTGAGCCCTCGTTCTCAAGATACCGCAGCGTATGCTCGGGAGGCCTAGTGACCAAGGGATTATGGGCTATAGAACTTGGTTCTTTTCTCCATCGAAGGAATGCCTCCAGGAACTGCGGGCGAAAAGAAATCAGTTGAACTTCGGGAGGCATCAAAGCCACTGCATCTTCGGTTTTGCGATGCCCTATAATAAAACTGGACATTTCATGGTGCTCTGAATAGTGCCTGAGCCGACTCCTCCAATCACCATAATGAATCTCTAATTTATGATAGTCAGGATCAAGAAAATACAACGACTCACCTTCCGAGCGGTTCTCTTTCCAGCTACGAGCGCCGCTTCCAATGATTCGGCTTTGAAGTTTTTCAAAATCGGATTTATCCACCGAAAAAGCAAAATGGGT
>CAZYOE010000080.1:0-257 GCA_964648725.1 uncultured Pseudobdellovibrionaceae bacterium
GATAAAGGAGCAGCGTTTATTCACTTAAATGACTTCTAATTTGAGCCATCGCAGAGCTATTACTTAACTTCGCCATCAGATTACAACCAGCATCATTAAACCAAACTAATTTTTTGGTGAAAAATCCCGGACTTTGACCTTTGTGGCAATAGTGAATAGATGTCGCAACCTTCAAAACTGAATTTTCTAATTTATCAAAAAGAACTTAAGGCTGCCATTAAGTTAGGGATGTATAAACCTTCTTCAGATTTCTTGTA
>CAZYOE010000080.1:267-21126 GCA_964648725.1 uncultured Pseudobdellovibrionaceae bacterium
GATTACTCAATTAAGACTCATAGGAAGAGCCTAAAACCTCTCAAACACCTTTTATTTACAGCCTATGTCATTTTGTAATTTACAATTCTTTAAAAAAATGACCATGAAATTGAGATTGGTCTCGATCCTCGACAGGGTTCTTGTGTAATTAAGATTGATAAACCCATAAAATCCTTCAAATGAAAACTCAGGTATCTGGTGGATTCAAAATTGCAGTAAGATTTCCTTGGGTACCGTTTCAGGATTTGAACGGTGATACTTCCTAAATCAAAGCTTGATGGAGGAAGTAATGGGTTTATGCATCAAACTTAATTGGGGGTAGGAATGCAGAAGAATCATCGCCGAACGTATTTGGTGTTTATGTTTGGGCTTCTGTTACAAGCTTGTAACCCCAATCTCAATGGACCCAGTGGCCCAACGGAAGGCGGCATCGGCTCAGGATATTCAAATTCTTCTGAGGAAGAAACAGGTAGTTCCAGCGTATCGGAGAAATTGAAATTTGACCTAGATCAATTGAGTATCGACAACAAACAGTTTCAGTCGCGAAACAAAGAGTTACTGCGAAAAGAAAAGAGCCTTGTTCGAGGAGCACCGCTCCTTCGACTTCGAAATTCCGAATCACGGCTAATCATGATTCCACCTCAAAGTGAACTGGTTGCTGAAATTGATAATGATTGTGTGCGCCGAAAGGGAGGCCGATCCGATGGTGAGAATTCACTTTCAGCTCAATTTATGGCGGGCCAAGCTTCATTGGATGACTTAGGTCGCCAGGCCTTTGCTCTGAAAATAACTGAAGATGTGACAATGGGAAAACTTTCTGAGCTGGCTGATAAAGATGACTGCGTAATTAGTGTTGCAAACGATGTTAAATTTAAAACAAATTTTGTTCCAAACGATACCTACTATAACCGACAATTGCAATTGCCTGCAATAAATGCCAATGTAGGCTTTGATACTTTCTTTGCGGGGAAATCGAAAATCTCTGCCAACGTTACTGTGGCTGTGCTTGATACTGGGGTTTCCTCTTCGCATCCTGATCTTGCTCCAAATCTTTGGAAAGATGCTGATGGTAGTATTGGCTATGACTTTTATGACGGTGATAACAACCCCGATGATGTTGACGGTCACGGAACCTTTGTTGCCGGTATTATTGGCGCGGCTCTTAACAACGGAATTGGCGTTGCAGGTATCATGGGCGCCAATATAAAAATAATGGCGATTAAAGTACTAAGTTCCAATGGAGGTTCAACCACCGCTATAGTGAACGGCATTCGCTATGCCATCAGCAAGAAAGTGGATGTCATTAATATGAGTTTCGCTGGATCGGGTCGTTCTTTTCAGATTGAGCAAGCTATGAAAGACGCTATCGCTCAGGGAATCACTATTGTAGTAGCTGCGGGAAATGATGGTTTTGAATTGACCAATACAAATTGGCAAACACCAGCATCTTACTCAAAAGGTCTAGAGGGCTTGCTGTCTGTGGGTGCTATCGATTCAGTATCAAAGACTCGAAGCTGGTTTTCGAATTATAGTAATACCTTCGTGGAGATTGGAGCTCCGGGCTCTAACGGCATTGTCTCAACGTTCGTCGGGAATGGTTATGCAATCGCTTCTGGAACATCCTTTTCGTCACCAATGGTGGCCGGCGCCGCCGGTTTAGCGATTGGTTATTTGCGATCCCAAAATATTTCTCACACTCCGGCGTTGATTGAGACTCTCGTGCTTGATGGTGCGGCAAAGTCAGCAACACTCACTAATGAATTTAAGAATGGGAACATCCTCAATCTAGCGAATCTTGCAACTGTTTTGGTAAACCGCTTTCCTGTAGGTGGAACTCCAACAGTTACCGCTACAGCCACACCAAAACCAACGTCAACGGCCACTCCCACAATGACGCCAAAACCAACATCAACGGCCACTCCCACAATGACACCAAAACCAACATCCACTCCCAATCCAGCTCCAACCGCCACTGCGACGCCTGCCCCTTCTTGTGGCAAAATGAGCAGTGTCGAATGTGAAGTCGGTCGTTTGGTTAATTTGCAACGCAAAAACAACGGGGTTCCAGAGCTTCGTATTCTCTCGCGATGTGTAGAAGCTGCTCAGTACCATTCACAAGAAATGGCCGACTCTGGATTCTTCAGTCATGATAGCCCTAATCAGAGCATTCAGCAGCGTTATGCTCAATTTGGACTTAATGGTTCATATTGGGGTGAAAACATTGCGTATGGATATTCTACTCCCGCAAGTGTCATGACAACTTGGATGAGTTCTTCCGGTCACCGTGCGAATATCTTGAGTCGTAACTTTAAGTCACTTGGGGTTGGCGCAGTCAAAGCGAGAAACGGGAGAATCTATTGGACTCAATGTTTTTCGGGTTTATCCGGAAACTGAGACGTATAAGAAACTTGTTTAGGTTTGAGTTTAGAATCAAATTCAATTTATTTCGATCGGAGCATTTTTTCTGAATAGCGGTTCTTCACTCCCATCAGTTGTTCCACAATCGTTGTTTCGCCCAAACCCTTCGCCGTAACCAGTTACGAGACAATTTAGTCGAATCGTATCTCCAAACATTGATTAAAAGGGAATCTGAAAAAGGAAGGAAGGCTGATAAAGGAGCCTTTGCGGCCGATAATGCTCTAAATGAGTATCTAGAAATGAAGAACTACGTGATAGGTCGCTTTGATGAAGAAAGAAAGTCAACACGGTTTAAAGAATCAGTGGCAGCGCAAGGTAGGTTAAACTCAACTATAGTAGGAAAACTGAATAGTCTCAATAGGCAAATTGCGATCGAAGAGCGTTTGTTGTACAACGACTTTTATACAAAATTCTCGAAAACCAGCAGTTCGGTGAATGCGTGCCGTAACTTTTCTTTATAGTTCTTTGCCTGAAACGTTTTGCCTTAAATTGCCGTGCTCTCCATCAAAAAAATAAATCAATCACCAGATATTGATCGGGGATCCGTTTCTTTTTATGCAGCGGCGAGTTTCCCACAGCACCCAATGGCTGCCCAAAGTTAAACCCTTCGGCTTTGGGAGCGCCGTGGATGCTGATGTTCTCAGCCAAAACTTCAAGGTCTTATGCGCTCAAATTCAATTTGATAGCGAGAGCCACAGTCCTTTTGCAACTCCCATCCCCACTCCAAGTGAAGCAGACGCTCCTTAGAATCAAAACTTGAACTCTAAGCCATGTTTCTGTGCTGCCAGGTGAAGGAGGTCATAATCAGGAGCCAGTTTCAAATCCTGGCCTTGGGCGCTTCGTGCAAATACCTCGGCAACAGCTGACTTGATGGAGGCGGCATTCGTTTGCAAGGGAGTTAAAAAAAGTTTTTCAGCACGAGCCTTACCCCCGTCTAGACCGTACTTTTCAATGAGAGCTCGTCGAGCATCCCAGGCAAACCCACTCCAGGCCTGCCCGTTATCATAATTCGCAGAACTATTGTCCGTGGTGTTTAAAGTTTCATTGTAGATAACTTTGTTATCCGTCGTGCGAAGAGTCGCTAAATTCTTTTTGTAGAGTTGTTGGCCCACAAGTGGTTGGCCACTCATAAAGCTCGCAAGCACATCGCCCATCCCCTCGGAGAGAGTTTTATCTTGGATTCCGCCAAAAAGGTCATCCACAAAATGCGCGTACTCATGATAAATGACCGTATCATAGGAGGTGTTCCGGCACTCCTCCGATTCCTGAAAAAAAGCCACTAAACCATTGCTATACTTAGCATTGCAATCTTGATAATCCACATTGACGAAGGCGGTAAGGCTGGAATGAAGTGTATCTTGGCTAAAATCCAAAACCGTCACCAGATAATCATGAACTGCGGTGATGGCGGCGAAGGCGTTGATCATTGCCGTTTGGTCTTTGTCTCCCTTGGGGTTCAATAAGAGCTGTTTATTAGGTGGAAAATTGTCGAGATCATAGGTGATACCGGCGTCTTTGTAATCTTTGATTTCGACGAAAGAATTTTTGAGGGAGAACATAAGTGCCCCAAGAGGCAGCTCCGTTTCAATAAAGCCATTTGCATCAGCACTCAATGTTTGCGATGTTGGGGTTAGGGCTTGAATCCCGGGGAGTATTAGTGGTGCCAGCTCAAACTCGTGGCTGAGCGGAAGATTGCCAAGGCCACGAACGTAAAAGTCATTAGTGCCTCCGAGTTCAGTCTCGTCACTCTCTTGCTGGCCATTGCGAACATCAATGTAATAGGTTCGAGGTGCGCCTCGGAGTTGGACTTTCCAAGTGGGTTTCCATTCTTCGTTAGCAAGTCGCCATTCCTTTGAAATGTGCCAAAGGCCATGCTTTTTAGTTTCGCTGATTTGAGCTTTGCGAAGTGCTTCCTCCTTATTGACCCGCATGGAAAAAATGTTATCTGGTGGAAGTTGAAAATGATGATCAATAAAAGCGATTTGATATTCATTCACTTCTGTTTCAAAGAGCATGGCTCGGAGACTCGACTGAGGAACTAAAAAGCCTTGAATTTTAAAATTAAAATTGATGAATATTTCTTTTCGTTTTGAATTATTATAAGTCAAGTCGGTCATCTTCGGATACAGATGATGGATCGATAGTTTTTGGGGCCAATCTATTTCGTTCATAAGAGTGCCAATCACTTGCAGGGGCAAGTTCAGTTTATTCTTGGCTTTCACTAAAAGCTGCCGTGGAAAGCTAAGTTGAGCGGAATTCGAAGGATGATTTTTCGCGGACAGTTGGAATGCCAACTCTGCTTTAGGAATGTCATTCCGGTCAAGGTGTTGATGAAGGGTGTGATTGGCTCGTTTTAATAAATTTAAAAGCTGGGTTTTGGGGTTGGCTTCAAGTTCAACATTAAGGAAAAAGCGGCCTGTTTGAATCCCATAACTTGCTCCAAAGAGGAAAACGGCCAGCAAAAGAGTTCTAAACGGGTATTTTTTGAAGTCGAGAAAATTTTTTTTCATAGGAAATCTCCCAGGCTAGGGAGAGCTTAACAAAGCTCTCAATCCTTGGTTACTGGCATGGAACCAAGGAGAACTTTTTACTTTTTAGGAGGCAAAAAATGTCCATAAAAATGGTTTCCTAGATCATTCATTAATGAGTGAACTTAGCAAGCCGTCCTTTAAACCCACATAAGGAACGACTAGTTTTTGGACCCCAGTTTGTAACATCAAAAGTTTAGTGATGAGCATGGCCGGTACGATGACATCGGCGCGATCGGGGCGGAGTTTGAGTTTTGAGGGACGTTGTTTGGTGGGTACTTTGCGAACTCGTTCAATGAGTCGGTCCAGTTCATCCAGCGTCAGGTAGGTGCTCGGATGTTTGCGAAGCAGTTGAATTTTTAATTTGCCCATAGCTTCGAGGTTTCCACCGGTGCCGATGGCGTAAAGGAGGGGTGTGTCAGGTGATCGATTTGCCGCTATGAAGTTTTGAATTTCAGGTACGGATTCAATCAGTAAGAAAGGAATATCTGCCTCTTTCATTTTGCGTTTTTTCAGCTGTTGCAACAGTCTGACCGTACCGAGGGGAAAGCTCTTGGTTGCAACAGGTCTGCCTTTGAGAGCAAACGTCAGTTCAACGGAACCTCCACCAATATCGACGAGCAAAACGTGATAGGGTACTAAATTAATTTCATTTTGTACCGCTGAAAAAATAAACTGCGCTTCTTGCAGCCCATCAATGACATCAATACGCAGGCCTGACTTTTTAGAGATTTGTTGAATGATTTGATCTCTGTTGCTGGCTTCCCGAAGGGCGCTAGTCGCAACGGCTCGATAGGTGGAAATCTTATGTTTAGCGAGAATTCGTTTAAAGGCCTTAAAGGTCTGAATAGCTTTGGTAAGGCTCTTCTTTGAGATTTTACCTTTGTCAAAAACATCAGCCCCTAATCGGACGGCAGCTCTATATTTATGCAAAACCTCGTAATGTTGATTTTCAATGTTTCTGGCGATGATTAAACGAATGGCATTCGAGCCAATATCAATAGCTGCTAAATTCATAGTCTTTCCAGTCTAAGGGTGGAATTGGCTTCTTTGCAATTGCAAAGCCAACTTTTAAGCTCTAAATCTTAACGGTTTCTTAACACGACATTAGGGGTGGGTGTTTTATACTCCGGCCATTCGGCATTAAGCCCTAGTTACAAGGAGAACGACATGTTTAAAGCATCTATTTTGGTGGCTTTTGGATTGATGGTATCCACAATGGCCGCTCACGCGGGTGAGGCTTTTATTAAGATTGATGGATCTAGCACCGTATTTCCAATCACTGAAGCCATGGCAGAGGAATTCCAATCCGCTCAAAAAGGCGCCGTTAAAGTAACGGTTGGTATTTCAGGAACCGGCGGAGGTTTTAAAAAGTTTTGCCGTGGTGAAACTGATGTGCAGGATGCAAGTCGCCCTATCACAGACAAAGAAATGGCTGATTGTGCGGCGAATAAAATTAAGTACGTTGAGTTGCCAGTGGCATTTGATGCCATGGTGATTGTAGTAAATCCAAAAAATAATTGGGTTAATGATATCACGGTAGAGCAGCTTAAAAAGATGTGGGCTCCAGAAGCACAAGGTAAAGTGATGACGTGGAATCAAGCAGATTCAAAGTGGCCAGCAAATCCACTTAAACTTTACGGTGCGGGCAGTGATTCTGGAACCTTTGACTATTTCACAGAAGCTGTCGTTGGAAAGGCAAAATCGAGCCGTGGTGATTATACTGCCAGTGAAGACGACAACACTCTTGTCCAAGGTGTGGCAAACGATAAGAACGGCTTAGCTTACCTTCCGCTCTCTTATTACGAAGAGAACAAAGCAAAGCTCAAAGTTCTTGGAGTTGTGGGCGGAGATAAAGCTCCTAAAAAAGGTTTGGCGGTAAAGGCCAGCAAAGAAACCGTAGAGAATGGAACTTATTTTCCGCTTTCGCGCCCACTTTTTATTTATGTGAGCGAAGCGTCTCTCAAAAAGGCTGAAGTTCGTAAATTTACTGAATTTTATTTAAAGAATGCGTCAACTTTCGTTCCAGAGGTGAAATATATTGCTTTGCCTGCTAAAGCCTATGAGCTAGCTCAACAAAGACTCTCAAAAAATCAGCTTGGAACCGTATTTACTGGTCATGCTGAAGTGGGATTGAAGATCGAAGATCTATTGAAAAAAGAAACTAAGCTTTAGTTGTTTAGTTCATGAGGTGGTTTTTCCCTCGATCAATAGGTAGGAGCTGAGGATAGAAGGGAAAATTACTTGTGTCAGTTAGAATAAGTAAGAAGGACGCGGCTTTAAGACGCCGCTTCCATCAAAAAGTTTCTGAATTTATCATTGAATCACTTTTGTTTTTTGCAGCTCTTGTGAGTATTTTTCTAACGGTGGCGATCGCCGGAATTTTGATCAAAGAGTCTTTGCCATTTTTCCAACATGTTTCTGTTAAGGAATTCCTCACTGAAACTGAGTGGACACCAATGTTTGACCAAGCCAAATTCGGAATTTTGCCCTTGGTTGGTGGCACTTTATTAACGGCGTTCATTGCCTTGATCGTCGCGATTCCATTGGGGACGATTGCCGCCATCTATCTTTCTGAGTTTGTAAGCCCTAAAACCCGGGAAATTTTTAAGCCTTGTTTGGAGCTTTTGAGTGCCGTACCCACAGTTGTTTATGGGTACTTTGCCCTGTTATTTGTAACGCCCCTTTTACGCACGGTCTTTCCTGATATTGGATTTAATGTTTTGAGTGCCGGGTTGGTGATTGGCGTGATGATCATTCCTTACGTCAGCTCTCTTTCTGAGGATGCCATGCGAGCTGTGCCTAATTACCTTCGGGAGGGCTCTTATGCTATGGGAGCCACGCGCATCGAAACTGCTTTTAAGGTTATTTTTCCAGCGGCTCTTTCGGGGATAACTTCCGCTTATATCTTGGGAATTTCGCGGGCCATTGGTGAAACCATGGTGGTCGCGATTGCGGCGGGAATGCAACCCAATTTAACCATGAATCCCTTGGAGCCCTCTGAAACTATCACTGCGTTTATCGTACAGGTGAGTATGGGTGATCTTCCCCATGGGTCTATTGGTTATCAAAGTATTTATGTGGCAGGACTTACTTTGTTGGTGATCACTTTGATTTTCAACGTTATTGGTTTTGTCTTAAGACGTATGTTTAGAGAGGCCTATTAAGATGTCGGACTCTACTGTCGCAATTCAAAAGTTAATACAGCGGAAAAAACTCTTGAATGGGATTGCCGCTGCAATGGGTTTTTTGACCCTGCTCTTTGCACTGATTGTGGTCCTTGTTTTATTTTATGATTTAGCAAAGACCGGCATTCCCCGTTTAAGCACGGAGTTTTTTATGAACTTTCCGTCGCGTTTTGCAGGGCGAGCAGGAATTTTATCGGCCTGGGTGGGGACTTTGGCCGTGATGACTGTGACGGCGCTTTGTGCGATTCCACTGGGGGTGGCCACAGGGGTTTACCTGGAAGAGTATGCGCCAAAGAATTGGTTTACCGTTTTTATTGAACTCAATATTGTTAACTTAGCGGCGGTTCCGTCCATTACTTTTGGACTTATGGCCTTGGGAATTTTTGTTTATCAGTTTGGTTTTGGAAACAGCATTTTGACGGCGGGTTTAACGTTGGGTCTGCTAGTTTTGCCAATTGTGATTGTCGCTACTCGCGAAGCCTTGCGAGCGATTCCACAGACTATTCGTGAAGCATCTATGTCATTGGGAGCCAGTCGCTGGCAAACCGTTCGGGATCATTTGATTCCTTATAGCAGCGGGGGAGTATTGACGGGTGTGATTATCGCGCTCTCACGTGCTATTGGTGAAACCGCGCCTTTGATTACCATTGGAGCACTGACGTTTATTGCTTTTTTGCCCCACTCCCCCCTGAAGTCAGAACCTCCGTTTATCAGTTTCGAATGGCTCTCTGATTCGTTCACCGTATTGCCGATTCAGTTGTTCAACTGGGTCAGTCGTCCTCAAGAAGAGTTTCATGTCAATGCGGCAGCGGCAGGAGTGGTTTTACTGAGTTTAACCTTGCTGATGAATGCAATTGCTATTTATTTAAGATATCGTTTCAGAAAAGGAATCAAATGGTAAGCGAAACTCCTGTCGTAAAAGCAGATATCAAAGAACTAAAGTTTTTTTATGGAACGAAGCAGATTCTTAAATCCGTTTCCATGCCCATCTATAAAGATCGTTTAACTGCTTTGATTGGTCCTTCAGGTTGCGGAAAAACAACCTTGCTTCGATGTTTTAATCGGATGCACGATCTCTATGCAGAAAACCACTACGAAGGACACATCAATCTGCAGCCGGGAGATGTGAATATCCTTGAGCCGAAAGTTGATCCTATTGAAGTGCGTATGCGAATTTCTATGGTGTTTCAAAAACCAAACCCATTTCCAAAATCGATTTTAGAAAATGCTGTCTACGGCTTGAAAGTCCGTGGTGTTAAAAAGAAATCCGTATTGATGGAGCGGGCTGAACAGGCCTTGAAAGATGCGGTTCTTTGGGATGAAGTCAAAGATCGCTTGGATTCCTCGGCGCTCGGGCTTTCCGGTGGCCAACAGCAACGTTTATGTATTGCGCGTGCGCTAGCAATAGAACCCGAGATTCTATTGCTTGATGAGCCGACTTCAGCCTTGGACCCGATTTCAACGGGAGCCATCGAAGAGTTGGTGATGCAGTTAAAAAACAAAGTAACAATTATCATGGTGACCCATAATATGCATCAGGCGGGGCGAGTTTCTGACTTTACGGCCTTTATGTATTTGGGTGAGCTGGTGGAGTTTGGTGAGACAACACAAGTATTCACGTGCCCTAAGGACACACGCACTGAAAACTATATCACCGGTCGATTTGGTTAATGGTTGTCAGTTTCTTTAACCCATTGCTAAAATCAACCATTAATAAAGTCGAATGGGGAGTTCATGGAAAGACATTTTGAAGTCAAAATAGAGGAGCTCAAAAGAATTTTAGTTCTTATGGGAGCTTATGTTGAAAAAGCTCTTGAAGAGGGCGCCGAAGCCCTTTTGAAAGAAGATAAAACTCGCTTTCAAAAAGTGCATGAGATCGAAAAAAAGATTAACGATGAGCAATTACATATTGATAACTTTTGTATGGAGTTATTAGCCAAGCAAGGACCTGTTGCCAGGGACCTGCGATTTATTGTGGCCGTTATCAAGATAAATACTGATCTAGAGAGAATGGGAGATCAGTGTGTGAACATCGCTTACAATGGTCATGATTACCTTCAGCATAGCCTTTCAGTGGAATGCCCTGAAATTAGTCAGATGATCACCGATGTGAAAGCAATGGTGAAAATGTCATTAGATGCATTTGTTAAGAGTGATGAGCATCTCGCGCAAAAAGTAATGTTGATGGATGATTCTGTTGATTTAAATAAGAATGCTGTTTTGCGTCGTTTGGAGGAATGGATGATGAAAAATCCTCAGCACATCCGACCGGCTCTGAATTTGATATTGATTGCAAGAAACTTAGAGAGATTAGGTGATCATGCCACTAATATCGCTGAGGATGTGATTTTCGCATCGTCAGGGCGAGATATTCGTCATGGTAGGGAACCACGATCTTAAATAGGGAGTGTTTATGACCACTAAACATCTTTTGGTTATTGAAGACGAAGCTGAAATTCGTGAATTAATTCAAATTATTTTGATGCGTAGTGGATTTCAAGTGACCGCCTTAGCCAGTGTTGAAGACTTCTATGCCTTGCAGGCCCAAAAGAAAGGTGTGCAATTCGACTTACTGGTTTTGGATTGGATGTTGCCTGGTCAGAGTGGCTATGAGTTCTTGCGAGAGTTGCGTAAAAATCCAGATTGGAAAGAGACACCTATCATTATGGTCACGGCAAAGGCTGAACCTGACGAAGTCGTATTGGGACTCGATAATGGAGCCGACGATTATTTAGTGAAGCCATTTGATGGCTCGGTTTTGTTGGCGCGAGTGAATGCCCTCTTGCGACGGGCGAGCATTGATGAGGCCTCTCATCTGTTAAAGTGGGATGGACTTACGATAAATTTAGAAAGTTATGAAGCCTGTCTAGAAGGTGAAAAAATACCACTCACTCCGACAGAGTTTAAACTCTTAGCAGTGATGGCTCAGCATCATGGCAAAGTGTTTACGCGCGAGCAGCTGGTGCAATCGGTTCAAGGTGAGGGTGTCAATGTCATTGGCCGAACGGTAGATACTCATGTTTTTTCGCTGCGAAAGAAGCTCGGAAGCTTTGGCGACAAAATTGAAACTTCTCGTGGGATTGGTTATCGTTTTCGTGATACTGAAGGTCAGGCATGAAAGCTTATTTTCCAAAGCGGATTTTTTGGCGCAGTTTTTGGACTCATGTTAGTGCATACCTTTTTGTGGTTTTATTCGGCTTGGGAGTAGGTTATTGGTTTTTGGTTCCAGAGTTGGGTCCCATTTCAAAGGAAGAATTTCATCAACTTGTTGGGCCCTGGCTCATCAAGGTTCTGCCATTGCTCATGATTTATATGGTGGTGGTTTCATTGTGGTTCTCTTACCATTCTGTAAAACCACTGGCGCAAATTATAAAAACGGTTAGGGGTATGGTAAACCGTCGGGGTTTAGCGGCGGCGGAGCTGGACGACGATGAAGTTTTTGAAGAAGAAGAGGGTGAGTACTTCGAGCTTGATGTGGCCTTGAGCCGGGTGCGACGCAAGCTCAAGAAAAAGTATGATCAACTCGATCAATTGCGAGAAGAGAGTGAAACTCTCATGATGTCCATGGCTGATGCTGTCGTCAGTGTGGATGGACATCAACGTTTAGTTTTTTTTAATTCTCATTTTGCCAAACATTTTTTGACTAAGAGTCAAACGCAAGGAACGACATACTTTTCTGACGTCTTGAGAGACCCTGAATTATTAGGTTTAGTAAACAAAGCCATTAGCCTCGGTGAAGTGGGAGAGCGGACAATTAGCCTTACATCAGTTTTAGAAGGTCGTGATCGGGACTATGGAATTTCAATCTCGCCATTACGTCGTCCTGATGAAGGGCCGATTTATGGCGCGCTCGTGGTTTTTCATGATATTACTCATTTGAAGGCAGCAGAGCGGATGCGCATTGAGTTTTTGAGTAACGTGAGTCATGAACTCAGGACTCCTTTGACGACCATTAAAGGATATGTGGACCTAGTGAAAGACGATCTTGATGCCGGTAAGGTTGATGGTGCTAAACAGTTTGTGCCGATTTTATCACGGAATATCAATCGCCTTGTAGATTTGGTGAATGACCTCTTGTTGATTTCAAAGTTAGAGTCAGCCCCTGATTTACAAATTGAAGTGAATGACACCCACCGAGTTTCTGATAGTATTAAAGAAGAATTTGCTCAACCACTTCAAGCAAAGGGGCAAGAGATTGTTGTGACGGCAGAAGCTCCTGTTTTAAAAGCGGACCCTGTTAAGCTACAGCAGATTCTTCGCAATCTAATTTCAAATGCGATTCGGTATGGCCCCGAAAATGGTAAAATCGAACTCAAATGGGTTCCAGTCATGGGTGGAATTGAAGTAAGGATCAAGGATCGAGGCCAAGGAATTTCTGAACAGCACCAGTCGCGATTGTTTGAACGTTTTTATCGTGTTGATAAAGGCAGGTCCCGTGAACTGGGTGGAACTGGTTTGGGCCTTGCCATCGTGAAGCATCTGATGCTGGCTCATAAGGGATCTGTGACCGTAAAAAGTAAACTCGGAGAAGGTAGCGAGTTTATCTGCTTTTTTCCTCAGAGTTAGAGTCTTTTTTTAAGGGGATCTCGACCTTGGTCTGCTGTTCCGAAATTAAGGAAAACATTACTTCAATTTTTTTTACCTACAGTTAGACTGAGTTATAGTTTTGCAGGGCGCTGTTGCACATAAAAATAAACAGGAATGCTGGCTTGATCAAATTTCTCACAAACTTGAGGGCGTTGTCATTAAGTTGAGGAGTTTGCATTTGATGAAAGCCTCGGAGGCTTGATTGTCGAAATTCCGACTTCGCAATTTATCTCCAAAAATGACTTTAAACCGATAGACTGCAGTTTCAGAGAGGCTTCGACGGGAATATCCGCTTAAAGCTTTCCATGCAGGTTTTCCGATCTGTCGAATGAGCCTTATGTTTTCGTCCCGCTGAAGCGGATCCTCGCTTCCATTTCCGTGCTGTTGAATTTTGGCGTCAACCCGAGGCGGAATTGTGGCCTGAATATTATTCTGGTCGCAACAGTCATAGCAGTTTTTAGCGTCATAGGCTCCGTCCGCGCTGGTTTGTAAAATATCAGAATCGGCGCCTTCAAGGAGGTCTTCAAAAACCTCACTGTCCTTGAAGGAATTATCGGTGAGAACTGACGATAGGATTTCGCCGGTGGCTTCGTCGACACATAAGTGGAGTTTACGCCAGGTTCTTCTTTTACTGTACCCATGTTGTCGTACCTTCCATTCCCCCTCACCAAAGACTTTAAGTCCAGTGCTGTCAATCACGACGTGAATATCTTTGCCAGCTTTGGCTTTCTTTCGAATTTCCACTGACAACTTGGCCGCACGTCTGGAAAGTGTGGAATAGCTTGGAACTGGCAGAAGCAAAGCCATCATTGAAAAAATACTCATAGCGAATCCCTCAGCCGCTCTTAGCGTCAGCTGAAATCTCTCCTTCAACATAAATACGGCGATGATTGCCACATCCGAGTAGAGCTTTTGAAACCCAGGACCTACTCCATCATGGAACCAATTGGAAAGAGCTGCCTCATCAATCCAAAAAGTAATGCTGCCCCGTTGAATCAGTTCCCTATTGTACTTTGCCCAGTTAATCTTTTTAAGTCGCTGTCCCATTGAAAACCATCCGTTGTTTTCTGTTTTGCAACGAAATGATAGGATGGTGGGGCAGCGATTATAATACCCGCCGTGTCAAGTGGACTTCATGTGCAACAACGCCGTTTTGCAGAGCATTTTTAGTTTAGGGAGAACGCAATTGAGTCACCTTGAAGTTCGCACTTTATTAGTTGTCGATGATGAGCCAATGATGCTTGAAGCTTTAACAGACCTTCTTACCCCTATGGGTATTTCGGTGGTGCAAGCAGAAGATGCGGAGAGGGCACTAGAAATTTTGAAAACCACAAAGGTGACTGCCGTTTTGTGTGATATTCGTATGCCAGGCTATTCGGGATTGGAATTTTTGGAAAAACTGCGTGCCACCGGAAATAATGTGCCCTTGGCATTTTTGACGGCATCAAGTGAAAAAAACAAAATGCATAGAGCTCTTCAGTTAGGCGCCGTTGATTTTCTAGAGAAACCTTTTGAAGGAGATCATCTCAGAGAAGTTGTTTATAAGCTTCTGGAAATTGGTATCCGGCAACAGGAGCTAGACAATATAATTACTTCTGGCAGCGAAAAGACCGTGGCGGGAGATGTGTTAACTGAGGCTCAAAAGGTCACTTCAGAAAAAATCACCAAGAAAAGTAAACTAATTAATCTTCTACGGATAAAGTTACCTTGGCAGAAAAGCAGTTAATGATTATAGAGTCTTAATATGACTGTAATTCCTGTATTGCTTGAAGAAAATTACGATTTAACCGCGTTAAATACTTTTGGCCTATCGTCACAAGCTCGCTATTTTGCGAGATTCTCAAGCCTTTCTGAATTAAAAGTCATTGTTGAAAGAGCGAAAGAGTTGAACCTAAAGTTATTTTGTTTGGGTGGCGGCAGTAATGTGCTATTTGTAAAACCTTTCGCCGGGCTCGTGATAAAAAATGAAATATTGGGTACAGAGTTGCTTCAGGAAACTCCAGAAGAAGTTCACCTGCGAGTGGGTGCCGGCGTTGAGTGGCATCAGTTTGTCACAGAGTGTGTTGATAAAGGATGGGGCGGTGTTGAAAACCTCTCCTTAATTCCTGGAACTGTTGGCGCCGCTCCCATTCAGAATATTGGTGCTTATGGCGTTGAGGTCAAAGAAGTGATTTCGGCTGTTCATGTTTTCGATCTACAGCAATGCTGTGAAATGAAATTAGCTCCGTCGGAATGTCATTTTGGCTACCGGGACAGCGTCTTTAAGCATATCGGAAAGAATCGTTGGATTGTGACGGAGGTGGAGTTCAAATTATCCAAAAAATCACTGTTGAAAACTCAGTATGGGGCGATAGAGAACGAATTGAAAAAATTAAATATTATTAACCCCACCATCAAAGATGTTGGGCAGGCGGTGACTCGCATTCGTCGCTCAAAGCTTCCTGATCCGGCGGTACTCGGAAATGCAGGGAGTTTTTTTAAAAATCCTATCATACCTTTTAAACAGTACGAAGATATCAAAAAACAGCACCCAGCCATTGTTGGCTTCCCTGAACAAGAGGGATATATAAAAGTAGCTGCGGGTTGGTTGATCGAATTCTCAGGTCTAAAGGGTTATACCGAAGGCGCCTGTGGAGTTCACAAGGATCAGGCCTTAGTGATCGTCAATTATGGGGGGGCCTCAGGTGAGGAAATTTTGAGGCTGGCCGAAAGGGTTAGATCAGTGGTTCTCAAAAAATTTCAAATAGAGTTAGAGATGGAAGTCAATATTCTATAAATCGGATTTACCATTGTCCGAAATCATGAGTTCCCAGTAAGGCTGAATATTGAGTGACACTTTTAGATGTTTTAACATCGAAAAAATTCCGCCAAGTTTGCGATGGAGAAATAAAATTCGATGCGGAGGCGGAGAGTATTTTAAGCTCCGCACAAAGGCTTTGATGACCGATTGGGATCGTTGAGAATAATCAGAATTTGTAAAATCAAAAATGCCTGGAGTCTCGGAAGCTTTCGACGAATGACCCAAGGCATTTATACCAAAAGGTTCCACGGCGAGAGCCATCATGGCCACAAAAAGTTGTTTAGATTCATCGGATTCCTTTTCGCTCAATAACCCAAATTCAAAAGCACTCTGCAAGATTTGTTTAGGTCTGCCACTTTCCACGGATTTGAGAAGATTTATATATTGGTCAATCATGGGTTTCTCATACATCCGTGTTGAGCCAAAATCCAAAAGCACAAGTCCTACTTCATTTTGAGTGGTGCGAATGAGAAAGTTTGTAAAGTTCGGGTCAGTTTGTACAAGGCCCCATTTAAAAAACTCATGGCAATAAAGATTGAGTACCAGGTGTGCGAGGTGTTCACGCGGAATGTTTGGAGGCTGACTTCGAAGCCATTGGGGGAGGGTTTCACCTTCTTCCCAGCTCATGGTGAGAACTTTCTGAGTGGTAAGTTCCTTAATGGGTTTTGGAGAAAAGTAGAGCCTATTTTCCGATTGAAGTTTTTGCAGGTTCTCTTGATAAAGCTCCAGATATTTGGCTTCTTTGAGAAAATCAACTTCTTGATGGAGTACTGATTTTAGTTCTTCGAACACCGGATCTAAATTCATGGAGCGCTGAGTGATTTTACAAAAAGTAGAAGCCAAGTTTTTCAGAATGGAAATGTCAGCGTCGATCGACTCCGCGACGCCTTGATGTTGAACCTTTAGAGCGAGCCATTCGGAATTTTTCCACTTTGCACGGTGAACTTGAGCAATGCTGGCGGAGGCGACGGGCTGTTCGTCGATCTCTGTAAACTGGCGAAGAGTTTCTTCACCCCATTCTGTCTTTAGAATATTTTGGATCTCACTGAAGGGGGCAGCTGAGGCGCTATTTTGAAGTTGACCCAGGATCTCTACGGCTTCAGGAGGGAAATAGTCGGCCATTTCAAAACTGATCAGCTGACCGGCTTTCATTGCAGCGCCCTTAAGTTGCGATAAGGTTTGGGAGAGAAGCTTTGCCTGTTCTAAGCGAGATTCCAAATTGCCAGAGGTTATTTCTTTGGTGGCCATTTTCACTGACAGTTTTGCCAGCTCGAGAGAACGTAAAAAGACTGATTTTTTAAATGCCATAGGTTCCTAGTTTCGCATGGGTCTTTTGATTGAGTTACTAAAATCTTTCCCTCAACAAAAATTTATTCTAAACTGAGTTTATTGATAATCAGGGTAGGGGGATGTTGTGCGAAGCAGTATGACTCCAGTCAAAAACCTATTTATCAATTCATCAAGCAATGATATTAAAGAGTACCTCAGTCTCTGTCTAACAAAACGCCTTTTGATAACGGTTTTTGGTACCTAGTTTTTAATTTTCTTTCTTGGGGTTAAAGATATGATCGTGCATACAATTTTATACGTTAAAGATCAGCAGAAGAGTTCCCGTTTCTATTCCGAAATTTTGAAAATTGAACCTCATTTAAATGTACCAGGAATGACGGAGTTCCAATTATCAGAAAAACATATTCTCGGAATCATGCCTGAAAAGGGTATTAAAAAGCTCATCGGTGAAGGATTACCCGATCCCGAATCGGCTAATGGTATTCCACGAGCTGAACTTTACTTTCGTGTTGCAAATGCGGAGGAGTATTTTGAACGTTCGATAAAAATTGGTGCGCGTGTTTTGAGTGCAGTTCAGCTTCGCGATTGGGGTCAATCTGCTGGGTATGTTTTAGATTTTGATGGACACGTTCTAGCCTTTGCAACGGAGATTAAATGAAGCTCCCATTCTGTAACCCTTCCTGATTGATTGTGATTTGAAAGGATTCCTATGATTGAAAATAAATCCGCTTTCAAAATACGCCAGATTAATCCTGATTCACAGATAGAAATTGAACTGGTTGCTAAGAGAATGCGCGAAACTTTGAAGGAAGTTGTTGGAGCAGATAGAGGCGAAGCCATGTACTCAATGGAATGGCTGATCAATAGAGTTAAATTTCATCTTGATTCAAATCTTTCGACTGGCCAGGTATTGGTCTCAGAAAACTCAGAGGGTGAAATCACTGGTCATTGTATTTATCGCATTGAGAAGACTGAAGATGGTTCTGATTATGGACTCTTCTCGACCACTTATGTGAGTCCAAGTGCCCGTCGACTTGGGGTCGCTAATAAATTTCTAAGTATTGGCGAAGCTTGGATGAGCGATAAGGGCCTTCGTGTTGCAGCCACTGCAACATCTAAGATCAATGAAAAATTGATGAATTTATACTTTAAACGTGGATATCAAGTAGTGTTTACCAATGAGGAAATGCTGAGGCTTGAGAAAATTCTTCCTGTTCCAACAGGGCAAGAGAAATATCTCATAGGTGTCACTCTTAATTGGCAACCGTATAAGGCTACTCGCGGTGTTCTTGACCACTGTGAATTTTGCCAGGAGGAGTTTATGGAGTCTGGTTCTCAGGGATCGTTACGGGAGGGATATACGACCGTTGATAATAGTCATTGGATTTGCATAAATTGTTTTCACGATTTTCAGGACTCATTCGGGTGGAAGATCTAATAAAGTTTTTTAAGAAAGAAATGTTTTTATAGGAGTTCCAATTGTTGAAGCGAGCAAGCATTTCAGAGATCAAGGATCAAAAAATCACAAAAGCAGACGGATACCTCGTTGTAACAATGAGGATGTACCCTCGTTTTTTATCAAAGAGTTCTATTCATGATTACCGCCAGTCTCTCGCCCCTCAAAAAGAACTCTTTGAGCGTTATCGCGAGTTAAAAAAAGAGACCAATGACCAAAATTATTCTTTTGAAAAGGCAGGCTATCAAAAGCTATTCCAATTAAGTCCGTTAGGTCTTCGAGAATTGGCTGAATTAGCTGAGCTTTCCAAAAAGCAAGATGTCTATATGATCTGTCAATGTCAGCGCAATGAGCGATGCCATGTGGATTTGATGCTACTGATTGCAGAAAGGGAATTTAATGCAAAGATTGATTCTCTTCCCTTTGATTATTCTGTTTATCGCAGCAATCGTTGATTGTGGTTTTCAGCAGAATCATGGTGCTTGGATACGAACTGAGTTTCCCTCCAAGTCTCCCGCTTTATTACCACTTCTTGACGGTAAACTTGGAGCGTTTTATGTGACATTTTCAGCTTCCGATGAAGCATCGTTAGGAATACACCTCTATCAAACTCCTCAACGGCGCGATTATACCACGCGAATGGAGCCTTCGGATTTTCTTAAACTGATTTTGTTGTCTCTCAAAAAACAGGGAGAAGTCCTCGGGGCTAAATTAAAGGACCAAACTCTCGATGCTGATATTTCATTTTATCTTAAAGAGGCTAGTGTACTACCGAATGCGGGTTTAGTGATTAAAGGCGAAAAATTAAAGGCTATTAACGATTGGTTTCTGCAGTATTACTATTTTCGAGAGACCGTTATTGGCTTAGCAGCCAATGCCTTCCCATCAATGGAGGGAGTCTACTATCAGAAATTTTATGATTTTGCGATGTCCATTGGCTACCCCCGCAAAACAACAGTGGCAAATGAAAAAAACGGGATGCATATCGAAGACACAACGTGGTTTTCTCCAGACGTTTTGACCACCGTTTTGCTCAGAGGATCTCAGTGGCCTGAAGAAAAAATGTTAAGACTCAGTCAATTTCAAGAAAGGCTTATTTTTGATGGTGTGTTTCGGGTTGAACATTCAGGCCTCAGGGGCCGGTCGAGCCAACAGGCTGCTAAAATTATGTATTTGGAAATCGGCCCACCAAGCTGGGAAGTTCAGATCTTAACAGATAAAGGATGGTTTCAAGGGCTAGCTCAGAATTCTCCTGTGTGGGTTCAGAATTCAAGTTTAGACGATCTGAATTATTTAAGTGCTGATCCCAGAGAGTTACGAGCAAATTTATCAATGCTTTTGGCTCCATTGCCAAATTATTTGGGACGAAATCATCGAGGCCTTATCTTGATGCTAATTAAAAGTCTTGAGGACAAAGCAAAACAATGGTCATTTGAAGTTCCAACCATCGAGAATCAGCCATGTCATCCTGAAAAACCAAAGGTTTCAACAATTGTGAGTTTACCAAAAATTTCGTCGGAACTTTGCCGTTCGCTAAAAAATAATACAGAAGGAATTATTTGTGCGGAAACCGGGGAACCCCAAGTATTTAAAACAAAGGAATCAAAAAACTCGACAGAAACTCCAGTTTGCATGGATGCCAACCTTGAACAAAATGTTAAGGTTACTTATCAGCTGAGGAAGAAAAAAACGGCCAGCTCGTCTGGGGAATTGATTCATATACCCTTTGAAAACTTTTTGAGTCTCTTTTCCTCACCCTATTCTGAATTTCCAGAGCTAAAGGTCTCGGAGATTCTTTTCAGTTCAGAGAACTTGGAATCTCTCTTTGTCCAACAAAAGTTTCCTTTGAGTATTGCCGAGCACATCGTGAAAAATAAAATGTACTATCAGAATTATTGGAAAGCTGAGATTGCGAACTTTTGCGGAACGCTAAAGTTCGCCGATTCAAGCTTTGATGGCGATTCTGATCGAGCTGGAATTTTGGGTGAGGATGAACGCACCTATTACTCAAAATCTGCCATGTCAAAATCCTATTATCCGCTACCGAGTGCGGCAGCAGGAAAATATAAGAATCTATCGGAATTTTATCAAACTTTGTTGAACGCCAATCTTTGTGAGAAATCATCGAATTTCAATTCACGCGGAAATCGTGATCTTTAAGTCAAAGTTCGGGTCAACTCCATCGTTGGCTTAGCCAATGGAATATTGGCTTTCTGCAATTCATGGATGCAATTCAGAAAAACGCGATCGCCAATTCGATATTGTCGTGCAAAATCATCAATAGAATAAAAGACCTTAAAGACAATCCAGCTTGGATTATTTTCGACACTCAGGACAAGGGGTTCAGGGTCAGCGAGAACACCTGGAGTTATGAAAGTGCTTTGATGAATCAATTCCTTCACCATATTTAAATCCACGGAATGAGGAATATAAAAAGTTTGATTACGGCGAGGCGCACGGGTTCCAGCTGGGACAAGTAGAATCTGGCTATGGGCCATGGTCTTGTTTGGAATTGAAATGAGTTCTTCGGAATAACTTAAGAGCAGCGTTGCCCGCCAATTTACTTCTTGAATTTGACCACTCCACTGGTAG